>JBCBMN010000025.1:0-26483 GCA_039822745.1 Pseudomonadota bacterium
ATGGCGGCACAAGCGAGATCATGAAGGAAGTGGTGAGCAGGGAGATTTGAGTTTGGAAAGAGGGTTCCCGAGGATACTTCTTGCCCTGCTGGCGCTGCTCTCCGTTCCATGCTTCGCGCAGGAGAGCGAGCCTCGGGACGATCCAAAGCCGCGGGGCTCTAACTTCGCTCGAGAGTATACATTCTCGAACGATGAGGAGCCGCATGCTCACCATGATTTACTCAGCCGGGTCGGCCCCTATTTCAAGGCAAAAGTGCAAGGCAAGACTGTCTGCGCCCTGCTTGACAGCGGAGCCACTCAGACACTCTTATCCGATAAAGCCGCACTTCAATTTGGCATTCCCTCCGAGAAGCCGCTGGGCTTCATGCGAACCCTCAATGGGATTGTGCCGCGCTCACTAAGTGGTCCAGTGCGCGTGGAGGTTCCCGGTCAGTTTTCCTTCGAAAGCCCTGTTGTTCTGGGGCCTGTTCCTCAACTACCCTGCACTAAAGACGAGGATTTGCCGCTTTCCCTTATCATTGGCATGGACGTTATGAAGGTGATGTCCGTGCTGATTGATCGGCCCGGCAACCGGATCACGTTTCGTCCCAGCGGCGAACTCTTACCAACCAATCGGATCGCTCGCCGCATCGACTGGATTGATCGATACATACAAGTTCAGATTGAGGAGCGCGGCATTCCCATGGTCGTTGACACAGGTCTAGCTGTCCCGTTCCTGCTTCCTCCCACGCTTTTTGATCAGCTGAGCGAGGGCAAGGAAACAAAAGGTGGCATCTCGCTTTCGACAGCTGGCGGGGAAATTACAGACATGCGCAGTATACCTGATCTGCCCTTCAGGATTTACCTGCCAGAGATTGGCAAATACGCTGAAGTGTCTGCGGAGGCAGTAAGGGCCGAAACAGATGGCGACACACGTCCAGCCCTGATTGGGTTTTCGATGTTCGTCTATGTTGAAGCCCTCTTCGATGCTGCAAATGATGCCATTTATCTGATCAGAGATCGGAGACCTGATGACTAACCCCCTCGACTTCGCGCGGCGGCGCGTGCTCATCACCGGCGGGTCCAGCGGCATCGGCAATGGCATGGCGCACGCCTTTGCCACTTACGGTGCTGACGTCATCGTCACCGGCACTCGGCCTGATGAGGGTGATTATCTGGAGGCCGAGGACAGCGATTTTACAGGGCTCACTTACGCCTGCCTCGACGTGACCGATCGCGCCGCTGCCGAAAAGCTGGCCGAGGCGATCGGCCCGGTCGATGTGCTGATCCAATCTCAGGGCATTGTCCGCTATGGCCGTGCAGAATTTGCACGCGAGGGTTGGGACGATGTGATCGACGTGAACCTCAATTCGGTGATGGATATTGCCCGTGCCTTTCACGCAGGGCTTGCTGCAAAGGGCGGGGCGATGGTGGTGGTGAGCTCGGTAGCCGCCTTTCAGTCAACGCTCGGCAACCCTGCCTATGGCGCGTCCAAAGCGGGCGCGGCGAGCCTGGTTAAGTCGCTTGGGGAGGCGTGGGCGCGCGATGGCATTCGCGTGAACGGCATCGCGCCGGGTCTGGTGCCAACCAAGATCACCGCAGTCACCACCGATCACCCTCAGCGGCTCGAAGGGGCGCTCAAATCCATCCCGATGCGCCGTATGGGCACGCCCGAGGATATGGCCGGCGCCGCTCTGTTCCTCGCCTCCCCGCTCAGCGCTTATATGACGGGGCAGACGCTGGTCGTGGATGGCGGGCTAACGCTGTCCTGATCCTTGCGGCGCTTTCCTACACAGGCGCTTTTGTGCCATTTCAGGCGTGGATGTTGAGGCAGCGAAAACTGGCCATAAGGCGAAATCGAGTTGGAAAAGTGTCAACTTCGCTTTGAGTGGCTTCTTACCTTTTTTTTCAGAGGGATAAGGCGAATTCGGGTGTCATGGGTCGTGTCAACTATGTCAACTTCGTGGGAAATATGCGGGAAGTAAGCCGCAACATACATTCAAGAGAGGATTGAAAATGCAGTTCACCCGACTTGGCTCCACCGGCCTATCCGTCTCGCGCCTGTGTCTGGGCTGCATGTCCTATGGCGACACCACAAAGGGCTGGCACGGCGATTGGCTGCTGGGCGAGGAGGAAAGCCGCCCCTTCTTCCGCGCGGCGCTGGAAGCGGGGATCAACTTCTTCGACACCGCCAATGGCTATTCGGGTGGCACGTCAGAGGAGATCACCGGCAAGCTTCTTAGGCAAATGGCCAGCCGCGATGAAATCGTGGTGGCGACCAAGGCCTTCATCCCGTGGCGCAACGCTCCCAATACGGGCGGCCTGTCGCGCAAGAGCCTGATGCAGGCGGTTGATGACAGTCTGAAGCGGTTGGGCATGGACTATATCGACCTGTTTCAGATCCACCGCTGGGATCCCGACACCCCGATTGAGGAGACGATGGAGGCGCTGCACGACATCGTGAAGGCGGGCAAGGCGCTCTATATCGGTGCGTCCTCGATGTACGCGTGGCAGTTTGCCAAGGCGCAAGAGACCGCACGCGCCAATGGCTGGACGCCGTTTGTGTCGATGCAGAACCAGCTCAACCTGCTTTATCGCGAGGAAGAGCGCGAAATGCTGCCTTTGTGCGAGGATGAGGGCGTGGGCGTGATCCCGTGGAGCCCGCTGGCGCGCGGTCGGCTGGCGCGGCCGGTGGGTGAGGGCACGGTGCGTTCTGAGACCGATGGCGTGGGCAAATCGCTCTACAAAGAGGATGATGCAGCCGATGCCGCGATCATTACGGCTCTGGCCGCGATGGCTGAGCGTAAGGGCGTGTCGATGGCGAGCCTTGGCCTTGCCTGGCACTTTACCAAATCGGCGGTAACTGCCCCCATTATCGGTGCAACAAAGCCGCATCACATCGCCGATGCCCTTGCGGCTCTCGATGTGGAACTGAGCGCCGAAGAGGTGGCTGAATTGGAAGCGCCTTACCGGGCAAAATTCCCCACAGGCATGGGGATGGCGATGCCCGGAATGGACCGCGTTAGTGTGCATTCGGACTAATGTGACAATGCGTTTTAGCACCCCGGAGTCTCGTCACGAACGCGTCACAAGCCTGCGGCATTTCGCACCTGCAACAGGGCAGGGCGCTCATGGAAGTCATCAGTATCTTTCTGACGAACGAACTTGGCGAGACGCTGGATGAGTTTGTCCATGATCAGCGCCGCTTTGTGTTTGATCGTCTCGACGCGGATGGCCCGCGCCGCCTTGTCGAAGGGCCGATGTGGGCCTTTGTCGATTGGGTGATGGACGATCTTGCGGGCCTCGAAATGTGTCGCCGCCTGCGTGCTGATGCGCGCACCAGCGAAGCGCATGTGACGATGGTGCTCGAAGAGGATGATCCAGAGGATCGGCGGCGGGCTTTGCGAGCGGGGGCGGATGATTACGTGGTCGGACCATTGTCGCGCAATGCGGTGCTGGACCGGGTGCTCGCGCTGCAATCACGCGGCGGGGAGCGGCATGCGACCAGCCGATTCGATCGAGGACCGCTGACGATTGACATGGCGGCCTTGCAGGCGCGGTGGAACAGCGAACCGATTGTGCTGCGGCCCAATGAGTTTCGCTTGCTGCGCTTTTTTGCAGAGAACCCCAACCGGGTGCTCAGCCGCGACGATCTGATCAACGGGCTGGGCAAGCGCGAGCCTGCGATTGATGAACGCACGGTCGATGTCTGGGTCGGCCGTTTGCGCCGGGCGATCAAGGCGGCAGGCGGGGGCAATCCGCTGCGCACGGTCCGATCAATGGGCTACGTCTTCGACATAAGCTGAAGCGTTTCCCGCTTTCCTACAGATAAATCGCTGGTCTAGGCTCTGATTGAGCGAGCCACTTGCTTCGCTTTTGGAACGGACAAAAAAAAAGGCCGCCCGGTTTCCCGAGCGGCCTTTTCGTGTCTGGATTGCCGTGGATTAGAACTCTTTCGAGATACCCAAGGAGAAGACTGTACCCACTTCGAAAGTGTTGATTTCAAGACGGTTGGTGCCGTTGTCCTGGAATTCGAAGTTGTCACGACCGAAGATGTTGCGGACCTGAAGGTTCACTTCGAACGGATTGCCACCGAACAGGTTCACTTCCGTACGTCCGACCAGGTCAACCGTCAGGCCGGGATCTTCGACAACATCAGGGAAGTTACCACCACGCAGGGTGACGCGTTCGCTGGCATAGTTGAAGAGAACCGACAATTGCTGGGTCTTTTCGGTGTCTTCGAGACCGACCGAGAAGTTGGCGATGTGATCCGACTGACCAACCAGCGGAGCGCCATCGTCAAACAGGTTGGAGGCATCCTGTGTCGGGTTGCCCGGAACAGCCGCAATATCACCTGCCGAAACCGAGATTTCGGATTGGGTGTAGGTGTAGTTGGCCTGCATCAGGATCTGCTTCGTTTCGAAGAAGCTTCCACCCAAGTTATAAAGGTCGATGCCGTAAACCGCATCAAGCTCGAAACCATAGAGCTGCGCCGACGGAGCGTTGGCGAAGCTGGTGCGAAGCTGGCCCGAGGCGTTGATCAGGAAGTTCTCGATCGGGTTGTCGATTTCCTTGAAGAAACCGGCGAGGCTGACGCGATCCTGACGGCTGAGGTAGTACTCAGCGCGCGCTTCGAAGTTCAGAAGCTCGCTGTCCTGAAGGAACGGGTTACCCTGATAACGACGGTTGCCTTCCGGGTCGAAGTAGGTCTGTTCAACCAGTTCGCGGAATTGTGGGCGAGCGATCGTTTGCGAGGCCGAGAGACGCAGCTGAAGGTCGTCTGCCGCTTCCCAGGTGATCGTTGCCGATGGCAGGAAGTAGTCGTTCTGGATGTTGGTCTCGTTAAGGACCGTACCCGCAGCAACACCGATCGTCGCATCAGGTGTCGCGGTTTGCGTTGCATCTTCGTAACGCACACCCGCTTCCACGGTGATCGTGTCGGTCGGAACCCAGCGAAGCAGACCGTAAGCGGCCTGGATTTCGAGGGCGGCGTCAACAACCGGGATCGGCGAAGCTTCGGTAAGCGTCACATTGAAACCGGCGAGGGTTGCACCGTTGATGATGTCACCCGGACGACGAAGACCCAGCGCACGCACAGCGTTCTCGTCGAGCGAAGCCAGATCAGGGTCCGAAGTGTCCGGAGAGATAAACGGACGGAACTCACGGCTGATCGAGGTACGATCCGTGTCGGAGTAGGCATAACCCACCGTACCGGTCAGACGGTCCGTGAACTCATAGGAAAGGTCGAGCCCGGCAAACCACAGTTCTTCTTGCAGATCATCGAAAGCGGCGGTCGAGATGCCGGCATCCGAAGTCTGGTCGAAATAGGCAACGAATTCATTGCCGAACTGGCTCGCAGGGATGTTGGTGCGGGTGTAGCTGAGGGTCGTGTTGAACGGCGCTTCGCGGTCGGTGCGAGCGTAACCAGCGCGCACATCCACGTCGAGACGGTCAAAGTCGAACTCACCAACCAGCTGCGAGTCGATCAACTGACGTTCGAACCAAGCGGTTTGCTGGTTGACGAAGTCAAAGCCGGTCGCACCCGGGAAGATGTCGAAACCCTCTTCAAGACGCGCGGTCTTGAGAGTGTCGCGAATGTAGAGGTTGGTCCAGCGAACCGTGTGGTCGCCAATGTCGAGGCCAAAGCTCAGAAGACCGTTCACCAGCGTTGTTTCGTCGGTGATGAAGGTTTCTTGCTGCTGCAGCACCTGGCTCAGATCAAGGCTGCCCTGCTGGGTCAGGACCGAGCGGTTGCGCCACTGGTTCTTGATCCCCGCGGTCGCGATGATGCCGAGATAGGTGTCACCACCCAGTTCGAAGGACAGACCACCGGTAAGCGATGCAGAATAGTTCGCAGGCAGGCTGTCATTCTTCTGCAGCGTCACAAGGTTGGTCGGGAAGAGTTGACCAGCAATCCCTTCCTGGAGCGCAGGATCCGCTTCGTTGACGCGCAGGCCGCTGTCAAAAAGCGTCTGGAGGTTCGACGGAATGTCGCGGTTGCCGTTGTCGAAACCGAGCGAGTCCCACTCGGAACCGAAATAGGTCAGGCCGTTCTCAAAGGTCGTCTCGGTATCGCCGCTGAGGCTCGCGCTGACCTTCAGGAAGTTCTCAACCGGAACGGCCTTGGTGGTGAGGTTGATCACACCGCCGCCGAATTCACCGGGATAGTTTGCCGAGTACGTCTTCTGGACAAGCGAAGAAGCAACAACGCTGGTCGGGAAGATGTCGAGCGGAACGACACGGCTAAGCGGTTCTGGGCTTGGCAGTGGAAGGCCGTTCAGCAAAGCGAGCGAGTAGCGATCACCCAGACCGCGCACGAACACTCGGCCGTCGCCAACCACGGAAAGGCCAGTAACGCGGCCCAGAGCGCCAGCGATATCACCTTCGCCCGTGCGAGCGATCTGTTCTTCGGAAAGAACGTTCAAAACTTGTGTAGAGTTACGTTCGGGATTGCGTGTCCGGCGGCCGGTAACAACAATGTTGCCCCCACCAGGTACCGAAACATCAGGTTCTTCGTAATCGTCTTCTTGAACCCCGTCCACATCCTGAGCCAGCGGGTCCGCGTCCTTGTCGGTCGACTGCGCGTAAACTACCGTTGGAAAGGTGAGCGACGTGGTGAGAAGCAGCAGCCCTGCCAGGCGCGTGCCGGTCGACATAATGCTAGACCCCCTCGTTATATAGGCCTTGGAAACATAGCGAGCCAGTGTTGGCTCTATGTACAAAAGGAAAGGGGGACGCTGGCGCCGAGCGCAGCGCCCCCATATCCGTTGGCTTGCTTAAGGCGTCGGGAGCGACGTGCAGGCGCCGTTGGCGCTGCCGAAGTCGACGATCGACGAGTTACAGGTCCAGTCGCCGAAGTTGTCAGCGAGGTTGTCGTCTTCCGCACCGATGAAGGTCGAAGCGGTGAAGAATGCCGACAGTGCGGTTGCGTCGAAGGCTGTCACTGCGTTCTCGTTCGCACCGTTCACGAATGTGTCGGTGAGCGAGAGGGTGAAGCCAAGGTCGCTGTTCGCGTCGAACAGGGCAAGCAGTTCAGCATCGCTAGCGTCGGTGTTGACACCGCCACGAACCGGCGAGGTTGCGTCGCAGTCACCAACCAGCGAGTTCAGGGCAATGATATTGTCCTGAGTGCCTTGCTCGTCAACGCGGAAGCAGAGGCCCGAGCCGTTAGCGTCAGCGCTAAGAACGCCGTTGGCGAGGCCGAGCGACGCCGTACCGCGAGCGCGGACGATTTGCGACGACGAAGATGAACGCTGAACGAAGGTGAAGTTGTTCACCTGGAACACCGTACCCGGCTGCGCAGCACCTGGAGTTGGCTGCTCATCACCCGGCGAGTCGAGTTCGATGAGGCTGTCACCGGTGTTGTCACGCTGAGCAACAACAACCGTCTGCAGATTCACACGAGCACCCGAGTCAACGTCGAGCGAGTCATCCGAAGCGCCAACCACAGCGATGTTGCTGCCGTCGAAGGTGCCGCCGAAGAACTCAAGACCGTCATCCGAGCTGTTGAACGAGAAGACGTTGCTGATCGTCGTGCCCGAACCGATGCCGCCGGTCGTGAGCGACTGCAGTTCGTTAGCCTGCTGAAGCTCGAAGCCCGAGAAACGGATCTGGTTGAACGTGAACGAACCCGAGCTGTCAGCGTCGTCCGCACCGCCAAATGGCGTTGCAACGGTGGTGCCTTCGAGCTGCATTTCACACTGCGCGTTGGTGGTGAAGTCGCCAGGCGTAGTGTTGAACACCAGGTCCTGACAGTCAGCAACACGAGCGCGGCCGAGAAGAACAACGCCGCCCCATTGGGCCTGGCTTCCGTCATTCGAAAGGCCGAGGATGTTGTCGCGGCTGGTCCAGATGATCGGGTTGGTCGCGGTTCCGTCTGCATCCATGGTGTTGCCACGGTTGACGACGAAGAACGATTCAGCCTGTGCGAACAGGATAGCGCCCGGCTCGATGTCGAGCGACACGTCGGTGCCGTTGCTGCCGAAGCCCTGATCGGTACCGACATTAACGCGGCCCAGGATCTGGTAAAGAAGACCGTCAACCTGCGGGAGGTTGTCGTCGACGTCGAAAGTCGCTGGCAGCGTGCAGACGCGATACTCACCGGTCGGGCCCGAAATGGTGCCGTCATCGGTAAGACCACCGGTCGAAGCGATGGTTGGGCAACCAGCAGCCGGGGTAACCAGCGCCTGAGTAGGCGTTGGGGTTGGCGTCGGCGTTGGCGTCGGCGCAGGATTGTTGATGATGATGTCGCCAGAAGTACCGGGCGAGACGATTTCGTCAGCGCCGCAGCCAGCCAGAGCTACCAGGCTGCAACCCAGGACGAGAGTGCGTTGAATATTTTTCACAGCGTGCGGTCCCCTCAAAAACCGAGAATCGAAAAGCGCGTTGAATGAGTGCGCAACAGCTCCGCTACGGATGGCATGTGACAGAATTTAGTCACCATTACACGTACAAGGCAATTTCAGCATTAAGACCGAACTATGACAAAGATGACTAACTCTACCTGTCGGTAAGTGTAACAAAAGTGCAATTATGACAGATACAAAACTCATTTAAATCAATGCATAGGAGCTGCAATAAGACTTAAAAATTACAATATGACGTTTTTGTTGCATTCAGCGGGATGTGGGTTCATTATGCCTTTCACAGAACATGGAGAAGGATATGATTACCACCACAACCGCCATTGTAGCGTTGCTTCTCAGCGGCGCTCAGGCACAGGAAAATACCCCTGTCGAATCGAATTCACTGGCGTCCGAAACGCTGGCCAACGGTGAAGCGAAACGGGCGATTGAAGCGCTTGAGCGCAGCGTAGAAGAGGCCCCAGAGGACCCTGCTTTGCTCATAAATCTCGGCATCGCGCATGCCCAGGCCGGTTCATCTGATAAAGCCCGCGCTCTGTTTGATCGTGCGCTTGTCAGCCCCGAACCCATCGAGCTTGAAACAGCGGATGGCAAGACAACCGATTCGCGCCGACTAGCTCGCAAGGCGATCGGAATGCTGGAGCGGGGCGAATTCGCGCCCAAGCTTTCGCGCCGCGACTGAGGCCAGCAGCAAACAATCAAAATTGGTCAAATTCCGAAGTGCGCCGAAAATATGCGCCTTCGGGTCGCTAAAAGGGCGGTGTGCCAAGCGCGCATCGCCCTTTTTTCTTGTTTCGACACACTTGTTCCTGCCAAGCCCGCTGCGACAGAACGTGACTGTCACCTCCTTGTCATCTAGAATAGACAAGGAACGTTGCTTCGGAGGGTCGTAATAATGACTAAGCGGCGCGTGTCGCACGCAATCGCAGGACAAAGCATAGCCGTGACCATCTTGCTGGCCGCGGCTCCCGTGCGTGCTGATGTCATGGAGGTCGGACCGGAAGGCGCTCGCTGGGTTGCGGGTGATCTGGCGGTCGCGGCACCTCAGAGCGGTTCTTCCGATCAGCAAGGCTTTATTGATATTGGCGCGGTGATTGTGCCCGATGCGGCAATTGGCGATGTCGTCGTCAACGCCGCAGGCGTGCCTGCACAATATGCAGCCAAGATCGAGGAACTGAGCAAGCGCTTTGATCTCAGCGCCAGCCTGCTGGAAGCGCTGGTGTGGCAGGAAAGCCGGTGGCGTGCCAACGCTGTCAGCCATGCAGGCGCTCGCGGATTGGCGCAATTGATGCCGGGCACGGCTGACTATCTCGGGGTCAACCCGAATGATCCGATGCAAAACCTTGAAGGCGGCGCGCGATATCTGCGCGAACAGCTTGATCGCTTTGACGGTGATCTGGAAAAAGCGCTCGCTGCATACAATGCCGGGCCGGGCCGTGTTATTCGCGCTGGCGGCATTCCAAATATTCGCGAGACGAAGCAGTATGTTGCTGCCATAATGGGACGTCTCGCCAGTCATTCGCGTGCTGAGGCCGACAATTAGATGAAGGTTTCAGACTTCGACTTCGTTATATAGTATATGGATATTAAAATGATCTCGCTTTTCCGCATCCCAGCTCGAATGATCGCGCTGCTCTTTGCCCTTGTCATGCCAGCCGTTGCTTTCGCTCAGGACGCAGGCACTGCTGCCGGCAATCCGCTGGTCGATGCGCTGGTATGGATGCAGAGCATCCTGCTCGGACCGATTGCTACCAGCCTTGCGGTAATGGCCGTTGCCGGAGTTGGCTTCATGATGCTGACCGGACGTATGAACTGGCGCTACGGCGGCACGGTTATCGTCGGCGTGTTCATCATCTTTGGCGCACCGCGTCTTGTCGCTTCGATCTCAGGTTTCTGATCCACGATGAGCGAACTGACCCGCCACCCGATCTATCGCAGCATTACGCGGCCCCAGATGTTCATGGGCGTGACGATGAACTTTTTTATCATCAATGCCTGCCTCTCTCTGATCGCATGGCTTGTGCTGAATAGCCTGTGGGTGGTCCCGGTGCCTTTTGTGCTTCACCTCTTGGGTTATTTCGCCTGTCTGAGAGAGCCGCGCGTGTTCGACCTTTGGATCACTAAGGTGTCAAAGTGTCCGCGCGTCCCGAACTTCAAGCGTTGGGGAGGCAACAGCTATGCACCGTGATGCAGATGTGACGCTGACCCGAGGAGCCGCCTGATCATGGCCAACTGGATCGGACCCGCTTCGTGGAGCGCTAAAGAGACGCTTGTCGGCGATCGCCTTCCTTATGAGCGGCTGATCGACGAGAACACCGTGCTGCTGCGCGATGGATCGGTTATGAGCGCCATTCAAGTGCCGGGCCTGCTATTTGAGACGGAGGATTCCGACGCGCTCAATTCGCATGCGGCGACGCGCGAGGTTATGCTGCGCTCCACACTTGATGCGCGCTTTGTGCTGTACCATCACGTCATTCGCCGCCGGGTCGAGGTTGAACTGGACGCAGAGTTTCCCGATCCTCTCAGCCGCCACATTGATGCGCGCTGGAAAGAGCGGCTGGCGGGCGGATCGCTGTTCATCAATGATCAGTTTGTCACGCTTATCCGTCGTCCTGCGCGCGGAAAGACCGGCCTGCCAGAGCGGATCAGCAAGTTCTTTGCGCGGCAGGGCAAGGAAGAGCTCGAAGCCGATCCCAAGGATATTCGCAGCCTGAAAGCCGCGATTGCCGGGCTGACCGCATCGCTTGCGGCGTATGGAGCCGAAGTGCTGGGTGATTACAGCGTATCGGGATCGAGCGGCACCAATTCCGAAATGCTCGAACTGCTCTCTGCGCTTTATAATGGAGAGATGCGGCCCGTGCGTCGGCCTCATGCTGATACCGATATCGGGCATATGCTCCCTTATCGCCGCGCCAGCTTTGGCTTGGATGCAATGGAATTGCGCGGGTCCGGTGATCCTGACTTTGCCGCGATGATGGGGCTCAAGGACTATCCCGAGGCAACCTCGCCCGGCCTGCTCGATGGGTTGCTGCGGCTTCCCTATGAGATGATCGTCACCGAAAGCTACGCTCCTAATGAACGCACGACAGCGCGCGAGCGGATTGATCTGACGCTGCGTCGTTCGCGCTCGGTTGATGAAGAGGCAGCCGCCGAGCGCGCGGACATGATGGCGGCGCGCGATGCTCTGGGTAATGGCAATGTCGGGTTTGGCGATCATCACCTGACTGTGCTGGTTCGCGAGCGTTCGCTTGGCCGGCTTGACGATGCGACCGCTGCGTGTGGCGCTGCTCTTGCAGATACCGGTGCCATCGCCGTGCGCGAGGACACCAATCTGGAGCCGGCCTTCTGGGCGCAATTCCCCGGTAACGAGGACTACATTGTCCGCCGCGCGCTTATCTCCAGTGCGAATATGGCAGGCTTTGGCAGCTTCCATGGCTTTGCGTTGGGGCAGGCCGGTGCCAATCACTGGGGCGATGCGGTGACATTGCTGGAGACGACCAGCGCGACGCCGTTCTTCTTCAACTTTCACAACGGCGATCTGGGCAATTTCTCGGTGATCGGGCCATCGGGTTCTGGTAAGACCGTGGTGATGAATTTCCTGGCTGCCCAGGCGCAGAAGTTCAGCCCGCGCACGATCCTGTTCGACAAGGATCGCGGTGCCGAGCTGTTCATTCGCGGGATTGGCGGGCGCTATGACCGCATCAATCCGGGTGAGCCAACCGGCTTCAACCCGCTCTCTCTGCCCGATACGCCTGCCAATAAGGCATTCCTGCGCGATTGGCTGGGCGTCCTGCTTGATGCCGATGGGCCAGAGGAATTCGCCTGTATCAGTGCAGCGGTCGATGCCGCTTATGCCAATGATGCCAGCCTGCGCCGTCTGCGTCACTTCAAGGAGCTGCTCGCTGGTGCGCGGCGCCCGGAGCCCGGTGATCTGGCAGACCGGCTGGGCGCGTGGATCGGCAATGCGGCAGGGGAGGGCGGTGAACACGCCTGGCTGTTCGATAATGAGGACGACATGCTCGATCTCGACATGCGCGTGCTTGGCTTTGACATGACGCAGCTGCTCGAAAATCCGCGCCTGCGCACGCCGACCATGATGTATCTGTTCCACCGCATTGATGAGCGGCTGGATGGCAAGCCGACCATGATCCTGATCGATGAGGGCTGGAAGGCGCTGGATGATGAGGTGTTTGCCGCGCGCATCCGTGATTGGCTCAAGACGCTGCGTAAACGCAATGCGCTCGTCGGATTTGCGACACAGTCTGCCCGTGATGCGCTGGAAAGCCGTATTTCGACCGCTTTGGTTGAGCAAACCGCGACGATGGTGTTCATGCCCAACAGCCGCGCGCGGCCAGAGGATTATTGCGATGGCTTTGGCCTGACCGATCACGAGCTTGCCCTGATCCGCTCTTTGCCTGCGCATTCGCGCTGTTTCCTTGTGCGTCAACCTGATGCAAGCGTTGTTGTACGGCTGGACCTGTCGGGAGCGCCCGAAGTGCTCACCATTCTTTCGGGTCGCGAAGCCTCGGTGCGACGCCTTGACCTGCTGCGAGAGGCTGTGGGTGATGAGCCGAGCGCGTGGTTCCCGGCTCTCACCAATCAGCCCTGGCCCGATGGCGGCGTTAGCAGCGAGCTTGATCAGGACGGTCAGCCGGTCTGGCAGGTAGCCGAGTAATGGCGACCAGTTGCGATCTTGCAGCACAAGAGGTTGGCGCGGGCATCACCGCCGCGCTGACGGCTGTCGATTGTATCGCAACGGAAGTCAGCAATGAAGCGTTTGGCAAATTGTTCGCCTCTGACGGCCAGCTGGCGACTGTCCTGACGATTTTGCTGACCCTCTACGTCGCGTTCTTTGGGTTCAGCCTCGCTCTGGGACGTTCGAATCTGGGAATGCGGTCACTTGTTCCGCGTATGATGACGCTGGGCCTTGTCGTGACCTTCGCGACCGGCGCTGCGGTTTATTCCTCGGTTCTTTACACCCTGTTCGTCTGGACCCCGGATTTTGTCGCCGGTCTCCTCACCCAGAGCGATGGATCAGCCACGGTTACCTTCGCGCAAAAGCTCGACGTTGTGTTCATCGCTGTGCAGCAGGCCTCGACCGGGGAGACCGACATCAACATGTTTTCGCCGCCCGGTATGATGTGGATGGGTGCGCTCTTGCTGCTGCTTGGCACAGTCGGCCTGCTGGTGACGGCGCGTATTGGGCTTGCTTTGCTGCTGGCGATTGGGCCGATCTTTGTGGTCCTCGCGCTGTTCAATCAAACGCGCGGGCTCTTTGTCGGCTGGCTCAAGGGTATGCTGATGATGAGCCTTGCGCCGCTCTTTGCCGTAGTCGGTGGTTCGATCATGCTGGAGATGGCGGTGCCGATCCTTGCCAACCTTGTTGCGGTGCCGGGCGAGATCAATCAGCAAGCCGCCATGGCGTTCTTCGTGGTTGGCTTTGTGCATTGCATGCTGATGCTCATGGCACTCGTCACGTCGTCCGTCATGGTCTCCAAATGGCAGGTTTTCGGCTTTGCTGCAGGCGGCAAAGACGGCGAGACCAATAGCGGCATGCCGCAAATGGCACCTGCTCCGCAGCCTCTCCCGGTAAACAATCGTGCGGCGCAAGTGGCCCCCGCTGCAAACGCAGCCTCCACGCAACGCCGCGCTGATGTCGCTCCCACTCCGGTGGTCGCAGCCAATGACACCGGCGGTAGCAATTCGGCGAACCGCGTGACCAATGTTTATACCTCAACCTCGCAAGGGGGGCAGGTCCAGCCCTTGAATGCGAGCACGTCGCGCACTCGCGGCATTGGCAATCGCTTCAAGAGCGCGCCACCGCGCAGCGCCAAATCGAATATGGAGACACCGAAATGAACCGCGCAGCCTTCTTGCTGCCTCTGATGAGCATGGCTCTGATGACCGCTCCTGCCGCAGCGCAGGATTCAGGTGTCGAAGCCGTGCCTGAGAAAAAGACCGATGCCCGCATTCGCACGGTCACCTATGACGATGCCTCCGTTTACACCATTCGCGGCAAGGTAAGGGTCCAGACGACGGTCAAATTCGCTGATGATGAGCGGATTGAGAATGTGGCGATTGGCGACAGCAAGGCGTGGCAGGTCCAGCCCAACAAGGCGCAATCGCTGCTGTTCGTAAAGCCGTTGGAACCCAGCGCCGTCACCAACCTTACCGTTGTGACATCCAAGCGGACCTATCTGTTCGATCTGATTGCCTCGCCCAAGAATGCGCCGCTTTATGTGCTTCAGTTCCGCCATCCCGAGCTTGAGAAAGCCCGCGAGGAAGCCCGGATTGCAGCGGAGAACGAAGCGCTTGAAGAACAGGCCAATGCGCTGGAACTTGCCGCGGCAAGCGATCCTTACGCGGTGTCAGACCCCGCGACGCTCAACTTTGCATGGGCAGGCGATGGCGACAGCAAACTCTTGCCCGCGCGCGCTTATGATGATGGCGAAGCGCTGTTTCTGACATGGCCCGAAGGCACCGCAATCCCCGTCATCCTGACAACCAATGCGGATGGGATCGAAGGTCCGGTGAACTTCGTGGTTCGCGGCGACACGCTTGTACTCGACCAAGTGCCGGGGCAGATTATCCTGCGGTCAGGCGATGAAGAAGCGACGCTGACGAATAATGGTCCTTCAGAGGCGCGGGGCTAGTGATGCGGACCAAAGGCAGTTTTGAGCGAATGGAGAACGAGTGATGCGATTGGCGATGCGTCTCCCAAACAAGAATGGCGGCAACGGCTCGCAGGACGGCACCGATCCGCGCGATACCGAAAGCGCAGAGATCATCGATCTTGCCAGCCGCAGCGCCTTTCCTGCCGTTACCGAGCGTAAGTCCTCTGGCGACGGGCTGGGAATTGCAGCCGGGATTGCCTTTATCGCTGCGATTGGTGCGGTGACATTCTGGGCGACCAATGCCGCACAGGTTGACGAAGACGAACTCGCAGGGGCGCAGCAGGATGCGCCAGCGCAGGCCGCTGTCCCGTTGCCCGCACCGGTTCGCCCGGCTGCACCCGCGCCCGTGCCCCAACGGCCGGACCCCGCACCTGCGCCCGTGCTCACTCGTTCGCCTGATAGCCAGCCAGCGCCTTCGGCCAATCCTTATGCCAGCCCGGTGCTGGCCTATGATGCAAGCACCGGCGCGCGCGAAGCGGTTGCGCCGCCACCTGACGCGGGCGCTGCTGCTGCGAATAAGCCTGCTGGCGGTTTGACCGGATCGGCAGCTGCCTTTGCTGCATCAGTGGGCGGTGTCGGCGGAGGGCCTGCTCAGGCAACCCAGCTCACCAACCCATCGACTACGGTGACCAAAGGCACGCTGATCCCGGCCATCCTTGAAACAGCGATCAACACCGATGTGCCGGGCTATGTCCGCGCCGTTGTGAGCCAGGATGTGCGCAGTTTTGACGGGACCAAAATCCTCATCCCGCGTTCCTCGCGCCTGATCGGTCAGTATCAGTCGGGCGTCCAGCAGGGCCAGAAACGCGCCTATGTCATCTGGGAAGAGGTAATCACACCCGAAGGTGTGGTCGTGCGGCTTGGGTCACCTGCCGTGTCCTTCGATGGCACGACCGGGCTGGAAGGCAAGGTCAACAGCCACTTCTTCAAGCGGTTTGGTTCAGCCATGCTGCTGTCTGTCATTGGGGGGCTTGGTGCATCTTTGTCCGGAGGCACTTCGGTGATCCTTGGCGGGGCGCAGACGGCTATTCCCGACGCTGATATCAGCCCGACGATCCGCGTCAAAATCGGTGAGCCTGTGCGCGTTTTCACGTCGCGCAATCTCGATTTCAGCACGGTTGCCAACTGAGCCTGTGGACGGATCGATCCATGAGCGCTGATGTCCATCCTCTGACGCCCGCAGGCGATACCAGCTCACCAGATAGTGATCTGGAGCAGGGCCCCAGCAGCCTTGACCTGATGGCCGAGCGCAGCGTCTATCTTGATGCCTATCTCGCACCGTTCAAGCGCTGGCTCGACCGCGACACCGTGACCGAGATCATGGTCAACCGTCCGGGTGAGGTTTGGATTGAGGATGCTGCGCAAGGCGGCGGTTTCCGCAAGGTCGAAACGCCCGAAATCAATGACCAATTGGTTCAGCGTCTGGCCGAACAGGTCGCGCGGGTCAGCCATCAGGGGATCAACCGCGAACACCCGCTGCTGGGAGCGACCTTGCCCGATGGCGCGCGTATTCAGTTCTGCGGCCCTCCCGCCAGTCGCAAGCACTGGATCATGGCAATCCGGCGGCACCGCAGGCTGGACCTGCCGCTGGATGCCTATGATAGCGGGCCGCTTGCTGGCGTGGCTCAGATTGAGCTGCCCGATGCACAATTCCAGCCGATCGATTTCCTGCGCGAAGCCATTCGCCACCGCAAGACGATCCTGATTTCCGGCGGCACCAGCACTGGTAAGACGACCTTCCTCAACGCCATGCTCGGCGAGATCCCGAAGGAAGAGCGCGTTGTGCTGGTCGAGGATACGCCCGAGCTTAAATTTCCCGGCGAAAACTGTGTTGGCCTTGTCGCAGTAAAGGGCGAACTGGGCGAAGCGAAAGTCACCGCCAACGAGCTGTTGCAAGCCGCGCTGCGCCTGCGTCCCGACCGGATTGTGCTGGGCGAATTGCGCGGTGCGGAAAGCGTGTCTTTCCTGCGTGCGATCAACACTGGCCACCCCGGCAGTTTCTCGACCATCCACGCCAATTCCCTGCGCGGCGCGCTTGAACAGCTTTCTCTGATGGTGATGCAGACCGGCATTGGCTTAACTCGGTCGGACACGATTGCCTATGCAGCCAGCGTTATTGACGTGATCGTCCAACTGGGCCGCGATGCCAATGGCAAGCGCGGAATTACGCAGATCGCCGAAGCGAGTTCACTGGTCTGACTTCACGTGATTTTGACTTTCGTGTGACAAGACCCAAGTCCTGATTTACTTGCAGAGCGCAGCGCAACAAAGCGCGTGTCTCGACAGCGAACGGCCAAAGGAACAGCGAAGCGATGAGCAGCGCGCCGATCAAGCATGACCTATCTGAGATGAGTGTGGCCGGTGATGGCGACAATTATTTCAACCGCGAACTGTCCTGGCTCAGCTTTAACGAGCGGGTTCTGGCAGAGGCTGATAACCCGCAATATCCGTTGCTTGAGCGGCTGAGGTTCCTCTCGATTTCGGGCAGCAACCTCGATGAATTCATGATGATCCGCGTTGCCGGGTTGGTCGGGCAAGCGCAGCGCGGGATCGACAAGGTCGCCATTGATGGCCGCACTCCTGGTCAGCAATTGATCGCGATCCGGGCGAAGCTCAAAGAATTGTCAGATCGCCAGCAGGACATCTGGCGCGGCTTGCGCGAGGCTTTGGCAGAGAGCGATATTCACATCGCTGACGAACAGCGGATCAAGCCCGAAGCGCATGAGTGGCTGGAAAACTTCTTCCTTGAAGAGATCCTCCCGATCATCACTCCGCAAGCGCTCGACCCGGCGCACCCTTTCCCCTTTGTCCAGAACGAAGGGATGGGCCTGCTGTTCACGCTCAACCGCGACGGCGACAAGGAACAGCTGATCGAGATGATCCTGATCCCCACCGCTCTACCGCGGTTCGTTCGCGTACCGAGTGATGTTGAAGGTGGCAAAGGTGAGGCGATCTACATCTCGATCGCTAGCCTGATTCAGCGTTACGCCAAGAAGCTCTTCCCTGGTTTCACCATTCAGGGCGACGGGCTGTTCCGCGTGCTGCGCGACAGCGATATCGAGATTGAGGAAGAGGCAGAGGACCTTGTCCGCACCTTCCGCAGCGCCATCCAGCGCCGCCGCAGGGGGCAGGTGATTCAGCTTGAACTTGAAGAGGACTTTGATCCTCAGGCCGAAGCCATGCTGCTCGATCAACTCGGCGTGCATGAAGCCGCGGTGATCAAAACCGATGGTATCATCGGGGTCGACGGGCTCTCGGAAATGGTCTCCGAAGACCGCCCTGATCTCAAATTCGATGCCTATTCCCCGCGCTATCCAGAGCGTGTGCGCGAACATGATGGCGATGTCTTCTCGGCGATCCGGGAAAAGGACATCGTCATCCACCACCCTTATGAAAGCTTTGAAGTGGTGGTCGATTTTATCCGGCAGGCCGCCAACGATCCAGACGTGGTCGCGATCAAGCAGACGCTTTACCGCGCAGGCTCGCAATCCGCGGTGATCAACGCGCTGATCGAGGCAGCGGAGAACGGCATTTCTGTCACCGCGGTGGTCGAACTCAAGGCCCGCTTTGACGAGGAACAGAACCTCAAATGGGCGACCAAGCTGGAGCGCGCCGGGGTTCAGGTGATCTACGGCTTCACCGATTGGAAAACCCACGCCAAGACTGCGATGGTCGTGCGGCGCGAGGGCGATGGGTTCAAGACCTACTGCCATTTTGGGACCGGCAATTATCACCCGATCACCGCCAAGATTTACACTGATATGAGCTTCTTCACCGCCGATCCCAAGTTGGGGCGCGATGCGGCGCGGATGATGAATTTCGTTACAGGCTATGTCGAGCCAAAGGAATTGGAGCTGATCAAGATCGCGCCGCTCGATCTGCGCGAAGAGCTTTACAAACGGATCGACGCTGAGATCGCCAATGCGGGCAAGGGGCTGCCTTCGGGAATCTGGCTCAAATGCAACCAGATTACTGACAAGGGCATGATTGATCGCCTCTATGCTGCCAGCGATGCAGGCGTGCAGGTGGAACTGGTGTGCCGGGGCATTTGCTGTCTCAAACCGGGCGTGCCGGGGCTGTCAGAGAACATCCGCGTCAAGTCAATCATTGGCCGTTTCCTCGAACACAGTCGCATCTATGCCTTTGCCAATGGCAAGCCGATGCCAAGCCCGGATGCGGCCGTGTTTATCTCTTCAGCTGATCTGATGGGGCGCAACCTTGATCGCCGGGTCGAAAGCCTGATCCCGATCCTGAACCGCACGGTGCACGATCAGGTACTCCAGCAAGTGCTGCTCGCCAATATGCTCGATACCCTGCAAAGCTGGTGGCTCAACGCGGATGGCAGCTATTCTCGGGTCGATACCTCGGAAAAGTCTTTCAATTGTCACCGATATTTCATGACCAACCCCTCGCTTTCGGGTCGTGGAGGTGCTTTGGAGGCTGGCGGGGTGCCGAAACTTTCGCTGCGCAAGGGACGCAGTGACTAAGGTGAGGCGATTTAAGAGGGTGGCCTGAGCGAGGGGCAACAGACTGACGAATGAACTCAAATAGACGGCGAGGGGAGCGCGACGGCGCGTTTTCCGGCCACACAGCAAGCCGCGCCATTGTCGATATCGGTTCCAACACAGTGCGCCTTGTCATCTATGGCGGCACGATGCGCGCGCCGACCGTGCTTCTGAATGAGAAGGTCACGGCCAAGCTGGGCCGCGATATCGCCAAGAATGGAACGCTCGCCGAAGAAGCGGTTACGCTGGCCATGCGCGCTCTGGAGCGGTTTGTCCTCTTGCTCGAAGATCTTGAAGTCAGCGATGTCGAAACCGTGGCGACCGCCGCTGTGCGCGAGGCCAGCAACGGGCCGGAATTCACCGCACAGCTTAAGGCGATTGGCCTTTCGCCTCGCATCCTGAGCGGTGAGGAAGAAGCTGTACTTTCCGCGCATGGAGTTGCGGGCGCTTTTCCGGGGGCTGAGGGAATTGTCGCTGATCTTGGCGGAGGCAGCCTGGAACTGGTCAACCTGTCCAGGGGCGAAGTTTCCGATCCGGTCACGCTGCCGTTGGGTGCGCTTCGCCTGCCTGAATACCGGACTAAGGACGAGGATAGTCGCTCCATGCGGCAATCGCTCGGGAAAGTCCTGAACAAGGGTGCGGGCAAACGAGCAGAGAATGCGACGCTCTATCTGGTTGGCGGAACCTGGCGGGCCATGTCTGTCTTCGCGATGCAGAGCGGGGGCCATCCCTTGAGCGATCCGCACGGGCTGGAGTTGAGCGCTGTACAAGCGAGCGACATTGCGCAGGCACTGGGCGCAGAGACGCCGGAGGAGCTCAAGACCCGCAAACGCATTTCCTCCATGCGCGCAGATAAGCTGCCCGATGCAGCCAATCTCTTGCTGGCGATGATCGATGTCTTGAACCCCTCGAGGATTGTGTTTTCGTCATGGGGCCTGCGCGAAGGGCTGTTGTTTGACCGGCTCGCACCCGAAACTCGGGCGCAGGACCCCCTGCTAGCTGGAATTTCAACCTATGCCAGTGGCCGCGGAGCTCCGCCCATGCTTGCCACGCGAATTGCCAGCTGGACGCTCGATGCCGCTCCTGCGCGCGAGCATGGCAGCGAGCGGCTGCGGCTGGCGGCGACCATGCTGGCGCTGGCGTCGATGCAGATTGAGCCCAATATACGTCTGCCCCAGGCAATCAGCTGGGCGCTCGAAAAGCGCTGGATCGCGACCAGCGGGACCGAGCGCGCCATGATGGCCGCGGCGATTGCAGCCAATGGCAACCAGCTTGATCTCAATGATCGAGTGCGGGCCTTGGCGAGCGAGGAGGCGCTGGACGAAGCGATCAAGTGGGGGCTTGCCATCCGCCTTGCGCGCAGGCTTGGAGCGCTCTCGCGCCGCTCGCTCAATATGAGCCGCTTGGTGGTGGAAGAGGACGCGCTGGTGCTGCGTCTGGCGACCAGTCACGCCGCGCTTTATTGTGGGCCGGTCGAAAAGGACATGAAGCTTCTCTCAGCACGGCTGGGGCTTGCCGCACGGGTCGATATCGTCGCCGATGATGCGCTGCGCACAGATGATCGCGGCGCAAACGAGGCTTAGGCGCGCTTTTCCTTGCCCGAGAACGGCGAGAAATCGGTCTCGGTATCGAACAGATCGACCCCTTCGGCTTTCTTGAGCCAGCCCACCACGGCATACGTCACCGGCGTCAACGCGGCCTCCCACACGACTTTGAGCAGCCAATTGGTCACCATCACCGTCACCACGGCTTCGGTGGTCCAGATGCCGTAAAAGGCGATGGGGTAGAAGATCAGGCTGTCGACGCCTTGCCCCACGACAGTCGAGCCAATGGTCCGGGTCCACAGCGCGCGGCCCTTGGTCAGCACCTTCATCTTGGCCATGACATAGGAATTGACGAACTCGCCCGCCCAGAAGGCAACAACAGAGGCGACAACGATGCGCCACGTGCTGCCGAACACGCTTTCATAGGTCTGCTGGCAGATCGCTCCGGTCGGGCCGTTGGGATTGGTTGTCGAGGTGAGCGGGCCATTGCCGTCAAAGCCGCTTGCCGCACACGCCCAGCCATCAAAGGCCGGCAGGCTGACGACGACAAAGCTCATAAAGGCGAGGAAGATCATCGCGGCAAACCCGGTCCAGATCACCCGGCGCGCGCGGGCAAAGCCGTAAATCTCGGTCAGCACATCGCCAATGACATAGCCCAATGGGAAGAACAGGATGCCTGCGCCATAGATGAAGATGCCTTCAGGCGCAGGCCACCAGCCAGCAGGCCACCAACTGACTTCGACAAAGGTCAGTTTGGCGGCGCCGATGATGTTGGACAGCAGCAGGATCGCGACAAAGGCCGCCATGACGAAATCATAGAACCGAAAGGTCACCGGCGCAGTTGCGGTGGCGACGATGCTGTCGGTGGGATCGGCGTCGAATTCGGGGGGCAGGTCGGTCTTTTCCATGGACTGCGGTCGTAGCGTGATTCCCAAGCTGGTGAAAGCACGCTAAGGGCCATCTCGGCTGCGCGCCCTTAGCTCATCTGGATAGAGCGCGAGACTTCTAATCTTGAGGCAGCAGGTTCGAGTCCTGCAGGGCGCGCCAGCCACCACACGGCCTCGAAGGGGTCGTGTGGTGGCTGTTTGCGGCTGCGGGCTCGAACGCAGTTCGGATTCGGAGCATCCGCAAGGATGCGGAGAAGAACGAGCCGCGCAGCGGGGAGGACAGTCCTGCAGGGCGCGCCATTTTCTCTCTCACGACGACTCGCTTCGCTCGCGTCTGCGAGGGGCGGCCTTTCGGCCGACCGGCGGTCGCCCTTGCGAACCCTTTAGGGTTCGAGGTGCCTCTCTCCAATCTAGGCGGTCACCGCTCACTTCATCCCACGCAGATCACGGTCCGCAGTTCGTGGACCCGTGCTTGCGGGCTGAGTCCGCTCCCGTTCAGGTTGAGATGACACATGTAGTCGTCGCATTCATTAACCAAGAATCACTCAGCACAGGCTTTCACAGGAGACCCCATTCATGCGCACCATCCTTGCATCTTTTGCCGCTGTCGCTGTCATCGCTGTCCCCGCGGTGGCTGGTGGGCATCACCCGACCATTGTCGTCGAAGGCAAGCGCGGGATGAAGGTCTCGCCGAACAATTACAGCAATCCCTGGTGGATCGACTACCGGACCGACATCAGCGAAGCGAAGCGCGAATTGCACAGCGATCTGCGCCGCGCGACCGATTACGAGGACCGGATGGACGCGCGCGAGGAATATCATCGCGAAATCGCCGATGCGAAATACGACTATCGCAAGGAAATGGCCGAGCGCGGCTATTACGTCGCAAGTTTCCGCGAGAACAATCGCCGCTATGTGAAGCGGTGACGCTGACTGGAGGGCAGGCAAACGGCTAGAGCCTGCGTCCTGTCTCTATCCGCGCGCGACCGTTTCGAGCAATTCGGACGTGATCGGGTAGCCCGCATCGCTGATGATGGAGAGCATGGCCTGCCCTGAGCTGTCATCCACCTTGGGCACGATCGTCTTAACCGGGATTGCCTCTGCCTGAGCGCGCGCCTCCGCGAAACTGGCGAACAAAGCGAGACGCTCAAGATTGCGGCGGGTGGGGAAGATCAGCTTGATCTCTCCCGTCTCCGCTGCGTCCAACGCGCCTTGAGCGCTGGTCCAGAACAGCTTGGTATTTTCCGAATTGTCGACCGAGACTTCAACCGCGCCAGTGCCTAGATCGGCGAGGTAGAAGCGGGTGTCATAGACGCGGGAGAGGTTCTCGTTCTTGGGAAACCAGCGCGCAAAGGGGATAATCTGATCGAGGTCTAGCTCCCACTCAAACGCTGCCAGAACAGGGGCGAGGGCTTTGGTTTCCTCCAGCATGGCGCGCGCAGCGGCAGCACTTTGTGCAGTGATGTCGCCCTTCAGGCCGAGCGCCAATCCGGTCTCTTCCAGAGTTTCGCGGATCGCGGCGATTTGATGGCCGGCTTCATCGGGCGATTGCCCGCAAGCATCCGCCACCTTAGCGCCCAGTTCGAAATCGGCAGGGTCGACGCGGCCGCCGGGAAAGACTGCCATTCCCCCTGCAAAAGCCATGCTGCGCGAACGCACCGTCATCAGCACCTGTGGCGCGCCGCCATCGGGGCAGGTGCGATAGATGATAATGGTTGCAGCCGGGATGCCCTGAGGCGTGGATTCGTCGCTCATGGCGAAGAGTGATGGCGGGCGCGCAGTGAATTGCCAAGCGCCGTCTCACTTTTCGAGCAGTTTCATGCGGTTAGGCAAAGGGGCCATGCGGTGATCTGTGTCGGTAGGCTTTACAACTTAACGAAGCCCGATTTTCAGTTAACCAAGCAACACCCTGAAATTGCTTGCCTCGTGAAGTTTGGCACGAGGGGTGCATAGTGGTGGGCAGACCCAGTGGTCTTCAAAACGAGGTGAGATCTTCCTGGTCTCTGGTCTTACCTCCCCGTGCTAAAAGAGCCGCCTTGGGTTTGGTCACCCAAGGCGGTTTTTTATTGTATCGTCTGTGTTTGATTTGGCCACCGACCTGCCACCCCCTTGAAGGGGGGGCACGTGGCAGACAGGCTCAAGCCTCAGCTTGCGTGATGCCGCTATCGTCCATCAGTTGCTTCAATTCGCCCGCTTCGAACATTTCCATCATGATGTCGCTGCCGCCGACAAATTCGCCCTTCACATAGAGCTGCGGAATGGTTGGCCAGTCAGAGAAAGTCTTGATCCCCTGACGGATTTCCATGTCCTGCAGAACATCGACGCTCTCATAGGTCACGCCAACATGATCGAGGATCGCCACAGCGCGACTGGAAAAGCCGCATTGCGGGAAGAGCGGTGTGCCCTTCATGAACAGAACGACGTCGTTTTCGCCGACGAGAGTTGAAATGCGTGAATTGGTATCAGCCATGTTCGCTTCGGCCTTTAGCTTAAGGTTGTTCCAGAATGCGGGCGTGCCGCTTGGCTATTTAGGTGGGCACCACTGTCGTGACTTGCAAGGCGTGGAGTTCGCCGCCCATCTTCTCACCGAACGCGGCATACACCATCTTGTGCTGCGCGACGCGGGTCTTGCCAGCAAATTGCGGAGCTGTGACGCGCGCTGCCCAATGGTCATCATCGCCCGCCAGATCAGTGAGCTCCACCACCGAGCCCGGCAGTTCCGCTTCAATCGCGGCGATGATGTCTTCGCCCTTCATCGGCATGGCAATGTCTCCTACGCTTATTGCTCGCTCATCAGCTGGCGCTTGGCTTCGATGGCCATTTCGTCAAGCTTGGTGCGAATGTCGCTTTCGCTGACATTGGTATCCGAAGCGGTGAGATCGCCCAGCAGCTTGCGGACCACGTCTTCATCGCCCGCCTCTTCGAAGTCAGCCTGCACGACCGATTTCTTGTAAGCGTCGGTTTCTTCCTCGGTTAGGTTCATCAGGCCCGCGGCCCATTCACCCAGCAAGCGGTTGCGGCGCGCGGCAATCTTGAAAGCGGTTTCGCCATCCATCGCGAACTTGGCTTCTTCTGCGCGTTCGCGGTCTTTGAAATCGGTCATTGATCCCTCCGAAAAAGTGTTGGGTGCGAAATAGGACAGGGCAGGTGTAGCGGCAAGCGTAACTTGCCGCTTTGACCTACCCCGATCCGCGCTAGTCCATGGTGACCACAAGTTTGCCAACAGCCTCGCGGTTTTCGAGCTTGGCAATAGCTTCACCTGCGCGCTCCAGCGGGAAGGTTTCGGAGACAAGCGGGTCGATCTTGCCGTCCTTCATCATCTGGAACAGCTCCTGCACTTGCGCGATGAACTTCGCAGGTTCGCGCGCCGTGAAGGCACCCCAAAAGACGCCGCAAACATCGCAGGACTTGAGCAACGTCAGGTTGAGTGGCAGCTTGGCGATACCGGCGGGGAAGCCGACCACAAGGAAGCGGCCCTCCCACGCGATTGAGCGCAAGGCAGGCTCTGAATACTGGCCGCCAACAATGTCATAGACGATGTTCGCGCCAGTGGGTCCGCACGCCGCCTTGAACGCGTTGGCCAGTTCCTTGGACGCGGCCTTGTCCATTTCCTCACGCGGATAAATTACGACTTCGTCTGCGCCGGCTTGCTTGGCGACTTCGCCCTTGGCTTCGCTGGAGACAGCGGCAACGACGCGCGCACCATAGGCTTTGGCGAGTTCGACCGCCGAAAGGCCCACGCCGCCTGCCGCGCCAAGGATCAGGACAACATCGCCTTCCTTGATATGGCCGCGATCCTTCAGGCCGTGAATGGTGGTGCCGTAAGTCATCAGCAAACTGGCAGCTTTCTCAAACGCGACGCCATCGGGCACCGGGAACATGCGGCCGGCAGGCACGATGGCTTTTTCACGAAGTCCGCCATTGCCCATGCCCGCCATCACGCGGTCACCCGGCTTGAAGTTCTCGACCCCTTCACCAACCGCTTCGACAATCCCGGCAAGCTCGCCGCCGGGCGAATAGGGGCGCTCAGGCTTGAACTGATAGAGGTCACGGATCATCAGCGTGTCGGGATAGTTGATCGCGCAGGCCTTCACCGCGACAAGCACTTCGCCGTTGCCGGGGGTTGGCGTGTCGATTTCGTCCAGAGTGAGCGTTTCCGGTCCGCCCACTTCGTGCGTCAGAATTGCTTTCATTGCGTGTCTCTCCCTTAAACCTTGGTGCCTGCCGTGAGCCATGTCTGGCTGGCAGCGCGGGTGCTTTCGAAATTGCTGATGGCTGTATCGCGCTCCAACGTGAGCGCCACTTCGTCGAGCCCATTGAGCAGGCAGTGCTTGCGAAACGGATCGATGTCGAAGGTGAAGCGGTCCTGATATTGCGTCGTCACCGTCTGCGTTTCGAGATCGACCGTGATGGGAGAGCCTTCGCTCGCCACCTCCATCAGCCGGTCAATCGCCGCTTGCGGCAGGACGACGGGCAGGATGCCGTTTTTCACCGCATTGCCTGAGAAGATATCGGAATAGCTCGGCGCCAG
>JBCBMN010000026.1:0-25109 GCA_039822745.1 Pseudomonadota bacterium
TATTCCCTGTCCAACAGAACACAAAAACCCAAGAGACACGACCATGGCTACCCATCGCACCAAAATGCTCATCATCGGCTCCGGCCCCGCTGGCTATTCCGCTGCGATTTACGCGGCGCGCGCCATGCTTGAGCCGATTGTGGTGCAGGGCCTGCAGCCCGGCGGCCAGCTGACGATCACCACCGATGTCGAGAATTATCCCGGCTATCGCGACGTGGTGCAGGGCCCTTGGCTGATGGAAGAGATGAAAGCGCAGGCCGAGCATGTCGGCACGCGCATGATGTATGACATCATCACCGAGGTCGATTTCGAAGGTGGCTCCCCCTATCGCGCTGTAGGTGACAGCGGCGATGAGTACATTGCCGACACCATCGTCATCGCGACCGGCGCACAGGCCAAATGGCTGGGTGTTCCGGGCGAATTGGAGCTTGGCGGCAAGGGCGTATCGGCTTGTGCAACGTGCGACGGGTTCTTTTATCGCGGCAAGAAGGTCGCGGTTATCGGCGGCGGCAACACCGCTGTTGAAGAAGCGCTATACCTCACCAACCATTCCGATGATGTGACGCTGATCCACCGCCGCGATGAACTGCGCGCGGAGAAGATCCTTCAGGATCGCCTGTTCAAGTCGCCCAAGATCAGCACGCAGTGGAACAAGACGGTCAAAGGCTTCGAAGCGGGCGAGAACGGGGCATTGAGCCACCTTGTCCTCGAAGACACGCAAACCGGTGAAACTTCCACGCTGGAGGTCGATGGAGCCTTTGTTGCTATCGGGCACGCGCCTGCGACCGAGCTGTTCAAGGGCAAGCTGGCGATGGACGCCTCAGGCTATCTCGATGTCGAGCCGGGCACGCCCAAGACGGCCATTCCCGGCGTGTTCGCCGCTGGTGACGTAACCGACCATGTCTATCGTCAGGCCGTCACCGCCGCGGGCATGGGTTGCATGGCCGCGCTCGATGGCGAGCGGTTCCTTGCAACGCTTGAAGATGAAGCGCCGGCGGAGGCTGAGGCGGCGGAGTAATTCTCGCGCCGCCAATGGCTCAGCGGATCAAAGCCCGCCCCAAAAGCCTGCCTTAAATTCCTCCGGCAAACACGCCAATCGCAGCCTTGTAGATCAGCGTGATCAGCACGACGCTTGAAAGCGCGAACAGGACAAAGCGGACCATCACCCGGTTCGCCGTCACCTGGATAATGCTGTGCGCGACACGCAGGCCGACATAGATCCAAGCGAGGAAGGCGTTCATCCCGTCGCCCTGGCCCAGATATGCCAGCACCAGTGCAACAGCGTAGAACAGCGTCGGTTGCTCATGCAGGTGGTTGTAATTGTCCGCTTTCCAATTGACCGAGTCGGGCAATTGCGAACGCAGGCTCGCACCCGTGCTCCCGACCAGTTTCGCGGCGTCCATTTGAGCCTTTTGCATGGCCGGAATGCGGGTCGCATACATCCACGCCCACATCACCATCGTCCAGATCATAAGGGCGACGGTGGGTTGGAGGATGTGCTTGCTCTCCATGATGATCTGGGTCTGCATGAGTGGTTGCGTCCTTACAATGCTGAGGGGTCTGCGAAGAGTGTCACAATCGCCAAGCGCACGGCGAGCACTATCAAGGCCAAGGAGCTGATGAGGAACAACAGGAAGCGGACCGGGACCTTGTTCACAAAGATCTGCCACAGCGAATGCAGGATCCGGAAGCCGACATAGATCCACGCCACCAGCACATCGAACCCGGTTGGTCCCATGATCGCGAGCATGATCACAACCGCATAGAACAGTGTCGGTTGTTCGTGCAGGTGATCGTGATTGTGCGCAGGCCAGTTCGCCTTGTCGGGCAGCACGCCGTTGAGATCAGCGCCGCGTCCGCCCGGCTTGCCTGACAGTTGCGATTTGTCTTTCAGCTTGGCAATTGCACCAAAGCGCGCTGGAATGATCCAGAACAGGATAACAATGGTCCACAAGACCAGCACCGCAGCGGGTGCAAACATTTGCGCTTGCATTGAAGTGATCCCTCTCGTCTCTCGATGCTTACCTGCGAGAGGGCAGGGCAGTTGTCAATTGCAACCGATCGCCTGTTCGCGCTTTAACGCGGTGCGGTTAGCACATGCAGCTGGAAGTAGCCCATTTTGCCGCGCTGTGCGCTGTGCGACAGCCCGCGCAAGGCTGCCACGCGCTCGCACGCTTCGGGCAGGGCGCTGCGGGTCTGAACGTGGAATTTGGCGAGCCAAGCATGCAGGCCCTTCTCGATCGGACCCGGCAATCCTGAAAGGTCGCCAAAATCGACCACATGCAGCTCTCCCCCCGGAGCAAGCTGCGCGGTGGCGTGGTCAAGCGCGCCTTCCCAATCGGGGATCATTGAGAGTGAATAGGACAGGATGATTCGCTCAAATCCGTCCTCACCCAGCAATTCCCGGCTGTCGAACGCGCAGGCATCGCCCGCGCCCAGCACCGCATCCTCGCCCAGCGCCTTGCGCGCGTTCTTGAGCATCTCTTCCGAGATATCGAGGCCATAGAGTTTCACGCCCGGCCAGCTCTTGCGCACCTTGGCCATATTGCGACCGGTTCCGCAGGCGACTTCCAGCACGCGCATTCCGGGGCGTGCATCCAGCCCATCGATCAGCGTGTCGCGCCCGAACAGATAGTACTTTCGCGTCAGATCATAGATGTGGCGCTGGCCCTTATAAACGTTGTCCATCAACGCCGCATGACCACCCCCGGCGCTCGCTTTCGCCGCCGCCATCAGGCCAGCTCGTAAACGTGGACGCCGCCATAGATCGACGAGCGATCGCGCGCGGTCAGATCAGCGGAATGCTCTTCGAGGTAATTCCACTTGGACAGGATCGCATCGTCGAGGCGTCCGGGCAGCATGCTTGGCACAGCCGCGGTGCGGAACAGCACGCGGGCTCCGGGGCGCGAGGAGCGGGTGATGCGGCCCCACAGGTCGTCCAGTTGGGCATCGTTCATCCAGTCCTGCGCATCGAGCAGCACGAAACGGTCCATGCTCGCTTCTTCGCGGTCTCCGATCCAGTGGACCATGTTTGAGCGTACCACGTCGAGCCGGTCGATCCGCTCTTGCATGATCTCCCAATTCTGACGCTGGAGATAAGGGGGCAGCGGCGCATCGCCATCGCGGCTGTAACCTCGGCCAAAGGCCTGCCAGGCGAAGTAATTGTCCTTGATCTCAAAGTCGCAAGCGAGCTTTTCCAATCGCCGACGCAGCACTTCGGCCATCCGTTCATCGCCAGCAAGTTCGACATATTGCGCCGGCGGAATGCCAAGGCCGAACAGCGATGCGGGTTGATCGGTCAGCCAGCGGATAAACTTCTTGTCGAAGACCGGGGCAAGCTCGCGCTCAAACACTTCGCGCTGCTCTTCCATGGTTTCGGCTTCGAGCAGTTTGGAAAGGTCAATCTTGTAGAGCTTGGCAAACAGGTGGGCGAGGCCGATGAAGTTGCCCAGCAGGCCGCGCTTGTAAAGCCCCTTGGTGAAATAGCTGATCCGCCTGCGTCCTTTGAGGTCGCGTTTTTCCCAGTATTTGCGGCTTTCTTCATCAAGGTGCGGTGCGATCATCTCTTTATAGACCGCCTTGTTTTCCTTGTGGTCAGCATGCTGGAAGAAGCGGCTGAAACGTTCGTAATTAGGCAGATGCTTGATCGCGGTGATCTTGAGCTGACCCAGCGCGACATGCGCGCGGTTAAGGTCAACAGCGGTCACCTGCGCCGGGTTGGCGGTGAGGTAGCTCAGCGCGTTGCACGAGCCGCTCGCAATGCTCATCACGCGGCTGTCTGGCTGGATGTCGAGCCCATCCATGTCGACCACCGGGTCTTCCCAAATCTGCGCATAGACGAGGCCATTAAACGCAAGGGCGAAAGCCTTGTCGAGCAGCTTGTCCTTGGTCTTGACGTCCTTGCGAACCACGGCATCGGAGATGATGCGTTTGGGCTGGGCATTCATGGATTTCTTAGCCTTCCAACGGGGTTTAAGCCTTTAATGTATTCGCGCAGCATGTCGGGCATGTGACGGTTTCCACAGACCCTGCTCACGCTGCGATTGTCTGAGCAAAGGCGGCCGGATCGGCATTGCCTCCGGTCAGGATGATGACGCTGCGTTCGTCCAGCTCAACCTTGCCTGCAAGCGCAGCGGCCAGCGCCGCCGCGCCGCCGGGTTCGAGCACCATTTGCAGATTGGCGAAAGCCCAGCGCTGGGCGGCGCGAACCTCGTCGTCGGTCACGGTCAGTCCCGGCTCAGCGCGCCCGGCCAGAAGGTCAAGATTGATCTCTTTCGTGGCAGTGGGTTGCAGCGCATCGCAGATTGTCTTGGGCGCATCGGGAGCCGCTTGGACGATCTCGCCGGCGGCCAGCGCTTGCCCCACCATATCCCAGCCCACCGGCTCGACCACATGCACAGCGGCGTCAGGGCATGCGAGCGCGAGGCCCGCTGCAAGGCCTCCTCCGCCGCAACAGGTGATGATTTTGCTCGGCCCGCCCGATCCGATCTGCTGGCTGAGCTCAACGCCAATGGAGCCTTGCCCTTCGATCACCCAAGGATCGCCAAAGGCATGGACAAGAGTGCCGCCTTTCTCAGCGATGATCCGCGCGGCGACCTCGTCCCGGTCTTCTCCCCCCTCTTCCTTAGGAGCGCGTTCATAGAGCACGACCTCAGCCCCATGCGCGCGCGTCGCATCCAGCTTCACCTGAGGCGCATCGCGCGGCATCACGATGGTTGCGGATACGCCCAGCCGCTTGGCCGCCCAAGCCACGCCTTGCGCGTGATTGCCAGACGAAACCGCGACCACACCGGACGCGCGCTCATAGCGATTGAGGTTGGACAACCGCCACCACGCGCCTCTGATCTTGAACGCGCCGATGGGTTGAAGATTCTCTGCCTTTACGTGGCAGCGCACGGTTCCGTTGGAGGTGGAGATTTCGACCGGCAGCAGCGGCGTCATGCGCAGGATCATCGCAATCGCGCGCGCCGCTTCGAGAGTGCCGTGATGGGAAGCTATCCGGATCATTTGTCGCCCTTAGCGCATTGTCCTACAGGCTGCGCAAGATTCGATTTTGAAAGGTGTTGATGATGGCAAAGGTTCTGGTGATCGGAGCAGGCGGCGTAAGCAGCGTCTGCGTCCACAAGATGGCGATGAACAACGACATTTTTCCTGAGATTCACCTCGCCAGCCGCACCAGGGCCAAGTGCGACGCCATCGCCGCCAGCGTAATGACGCGCACTGGTGTCGAGGTGCCGACTTACGAGATCGACGCCGAAGAAGTGCCCGCCATGGTCAATCTGATCAGGCAGATCGGCGCGACCCATGTGGTGAACCTTGCGCTGCCCTATCAGGACTTGCCGATCATGGATGCGTGTCTGGAAGCGGGCGCGCATTACCTCGACACCGCCAATTACGAACCGAAGGACGAGGCGAAGTTCGAGTACAAATGGCAATGGGCCTATCATGACCGTTTCAAGGACGCCGGCCTGATGGCCTTGCTGGGCAGCGGGTTTGATCCGGGTGTGACCAGTGTTTTCACCATGTGGCTGAAGAAGCACAAGCTGAAGACGATCCGCACGCTCGACATCCTCGATTGCAATGGTGGTGATCACGGTCAGGCTTTTGCGACCAACTTCAACCCCGAGATCAACATTCGCGAAGTCACCGCGCCTGCGCGCCACTGGGAGAATGGCGACTGGGTCGAGACGCCTGCGATGCAGGTTTCAACCCCGTTTGACTTTGACGAAGTGGGCGTGCGGCAAGCCTATTTGATGTATCACGAGGAGCTCGAAAGCCTCTCAAAGTTCAACCCGGAGATGGAGCGCGCGCGCTTCTGGATGACCTTTGGCGATGAGTATATCAAGCACCTGACCGTGCTCCAGAATGTCGGCATGACCGGGATCGAACCGATCATGTATCAGGGCCGCGAGATCATCCCGCTGCAATTCCTCGCCGCCGTGCTGCCCAAGCCGGAATCGCTGGGCGAGACGACCAAGGGCAACACCAATATCGGCTGCATCGCGACCGGAGAGGCTTTGGACGGTTCGGGTGAAAAGACCTTCTACATCAACAACATTTGCTCGCATGAGGCCGCCTATGAAGAGACCGGCAACCAAGCGGTGAGCTACACCACCGGCGTCCCTGCAATGATCGGCGCGGCGATGATGGTGACGGGTGAGTGGTCAGGTGAGGGCGTGTTCAACATGGAGGAAATGGACCCCGATCCCTTCATGGAGATGCTCAACGCTCATGGCCTGCCATGGCAGGTGGCTGAGCTGGACGGGCCGGTTGGGTTTTGAGCCGCAATTTGGTTCACGCAGAGGGCGCAGAGGGGCAGAGTTCGCTGAGGGGACATTGGTTTGACCATTGATGAGTTGACCGAACTGGTGATCCAGGAGGCCATCCGATTGCATCGTGAATTGGGACCGGGTTTGCTCGAGAGCGTTTACGAGACCGTTTTGGCGGGGCGATTGGAGCAAGCTGGCGTCAAAGTTGCCCGGCAGGTGCCGGTGCCGATTGAGTTTGATGGCCACGCCTTCGGCGCGGCGTTCAAGATCGATATCTTAGTCGATGATCGGCTTATTCTGGAGATCAAGTCGGTCGATCGTGTCCTCAAGGTGCACGGAAAACAATTGCTCACATATCTGCGCCTCACCGATCAGCCCGTAGGGCTGCTTCTCAATTTCTCGGGCGAAACAATGCGCGAAGGGATAAAGCGGATGGTCAACAACTACCGCCCCGAATAGACCCTCTGCGAACTCTGCCCCTCTGCGCACTCTGCGTGAACCCAAAAGGGACCCGAAAATGCCGGACACCAATGACAATCTGACCCGCCGCACCTTTATCGGAGCTACCGGCACCGCTGCTGGGTTAGCCGCCACCACACGGCTTTCGGCCCAAACCAAAGAGACCGCCTCCGGCAAAGTCACAGGTCCCTTCCTCCTCACCACATGGGACTTTGGCCCCGGTGCGAACGAGGAAGGCTGGCCGATCCTTGCAAGCGGGGGCTCGGCCATCGATGCGGTCGAAAAGGCGATCAATCATGTCGAACTGCTGCCCGATGAATATTACGTCGGCTATGGCGGCGTGCCCAATGAAGTGGGCGAGACCACGCTTGATGCCACCATCCTGTGGGGGCCAACCCATGATTGGGGCGGGGTGGGGTGCCTGAAGCGGGTCAAGCGTGCCATCTCGGTCGCGCGCAAGGTTATGGAGGAGACCCAGCACACGCTGATCGTAGGCGATGACGCGACGCGCTTTGCGGTCCGCATGGGCTTTGAGGAATCCTCGCTCACCAATCTACGCTCGCAGAAGGCATGGGAGGATTGGGTGGCAAAAGGCGAGAAAACCGACGCCTTTGACCCCGAACCCTTCGATAAGGATACACTGCCCGGCCACGACACGGTCGGTTCCATTGCAGTGGATGCGGACGGCAACCTGAGCGTCGGCTGCTCCACCAATGGGCGCGAGTTCAAGATACCAGGGCGCGTCGGCGACAGCCCGATCCCGGGCGCAGGCGCCTATGGCGATCAGGAGGTTGGCGGCGCAGTTGCGACCGGCAATGGCGATGTGATGATGCGCTTTTTGCCGACCTATCATGTGGTTGAGCTGATGCGGCAAGGCATGCCCCCGCAGCTCGCTTGCGAGGCAGCGCTCAAGCGGATCACCGACCGCGGCTACCAGTTCGGCGGCGGCATTGCCGCGATTGGCGTGGACGGTCAGCATGGCGGCGCAAAGGCTGGCTGGAAGGACGTACCCTTCAGCTACTCGGTCCGCGATGCGAGGGGCAATGTGAAGGTGCCGGTGGGCTGATGCAAACCCCAATGCAAACCCCAATGCAAACCAAAGCCGGTGATCCGGGCGCCTTCGCTCAATTCGACCTTGCCCGCGTCGATACGCCCGCCTTTGTGGTGGACGCGGCTAAGATCCGTGCGAATTGCCAGATCCTCTCAGAAATCCGCGACGAAGCCGGCTGCAAGGTGTTCGCGGCGTTGAAAGCCTTCTCCATGTGGTCGGTCGCGCCGCTTATTGGCGAATATCTCGACGGAGTTTCTACCAGCGGCCTGTGGGAAGCGCGCCTCGCATCTGAGTTCTATGATGGCGAAATCGCGACCTATTCTGCCGCCTACAAGCCGGGCGACCTTGAAGAGGTGTGCCGCCTGTCTGACCATGTCATCTTCAACTCACCGGGCCAGATGGGCCGCGCTCGGCTGATCCTTGATCACGCGGCAACCACTGGCGGGGATGTCAGCGTCGGGCTTCGTATCAACCCGATGATCGCGACCGGCGAAGTGCCCAAATACGATCCCAGCGCTCCGGGCTCGCGGCTTGGCTTCCCGCTCGATCAGTTGACGCAAGAGCATATGGAGGGCGTCGAAGGCATCCACTTCCACAATCTGTGCGAACAGACCTTTGAACCGCTGCAACAGACCTGGGACCGGGTGTTCGACGCGATTGAGCCGTGGTTCGGACAATTGAAGTGGATCAATATGGGCGGCGGGCATCACATCACCCGCGCCGATTACGAGCGTGAGGAACTGATCGAATTCCTCAAGGACGCCGCCGAAGATACCGGCGCTGAAATCATCCTTGAACCCGGCGAAGCGGTGGCATTGGATGCAGGCATTCTTGTGGGCACTGTGCTCGACACGATGTTCAACGAGGTCCCTATCGGGGTGACCGACATCAGCGCCACCTGCCACATGCCCGACGTACTCGAAGCGCCCTATCGCCCTGCCATGCTGGGAGAGTTGGCAGACGAGAGCAAAGTTCCGATCCGGCTGGGCGGTCCGTCGTGCCTCGCTGGCGACGTGATCGGCGATTATCGCCTGCCTGTTCCCGCCGAGGCTGGCGCGCGTTTCGCATTCCTCGATCAGGCGCATTATTCGATGGTGAAAACCAACACGTTCAACGGCGTGCAGCTGCCCAGCATCTGGCTGTGGGACTCAGACACCGATGCGCTCGAATGTGTGAAGCGCTTTGACTATGAGGATTTCCGCGATCGGTTGAGCTGACGCCTCACACTTGCCTCATCGCCCGCCCGCGATCGTTCTGATTGATCGCCAGAGCCAGCCCGGCAAGGCTGCCAAATTGGCGCGCAGCCTCTTCCACGCGCTTACGGTCGCCCTCGGCGCTGATGGCACCGCTTTCGAACAAGCGCCCGCTCTTGACCGAGATCACCACATTACCCCGGTGAAACAGCGCGCGCAGATCGTCGCCTTCAAAGGCGCGCTCCACCGCCAGCAGGTGCTCGATATAGGAGGGGTGGGCGAGCACGCGCGCCTCGACCTGATCATCGCTGTAGAGAACGAACGTGTCTTGAAAGGCCGGATGGACCTGATCGACCAGATCAAGGCGATGGCCCGACAAGGTCACATTGTCCTTCGATCCGCCAAAGCCCAGCCACTTGCGATGCGTGCCAGCGCGCTGGAGCAGGGCGGTCGCGCGAAAATCGCGGCCAAGCTCCATCGCGATCACAGCACCGCGAAACACCGTCACCCAGCGCCGGTTCTTGCCGGATCCGCGCCGATCTTCCAGATGCGCTTCATACAGGTTGAAACGATGCCCTTCGAGCTCGCCATACCAGCGGTCCTCAAGGGTTTTTCGGTCATAGCCGGGAAGAAGGCCATATTTGCGCGCGGCCTTGAACTCTCCACCGGCGGTGACCTCGTGCGAGAAAGACAGGCCCAGGCTCTTGGCGATCCCGGAATTGATGCCGACCTTGATTGCGGTGGTCGCTTCGGAGATTGGCATATAGCCCCAAACCCCCAGGCCCAGCACGCCCAATCCGCAGACAATGGTAAGGAAAGGGGTGCTCCAACCGCTCGCGAACCACAGGATCAGCATAGGCACAATCGCCAGTCCGCCGCTCCATATCCAGCGCGATTTGGAACGTTCAAGGGCCTCGTCGCGCATGGCGGATTGCGCGCGCAGCCATTGGCCAAGCTCGCCCTCCATCAGTGCATCGACATCGATCTGCATGGACCTTGCGCCATTCCTTGTACGTGTGACCGGCACTTTCCAACCGGTAAGCTGTCTTCTCTTAACCTCTTTGCGCTAGTATACCTAAAGAGGGTTAAGAGGCAGGTTAGCTATGGTTGAAATTTTTGGATGGTTCTGGACCTCTGCGCTGGTGGTGATCGGCGTGGTTGTCGTGTTTCTGCTGATCGGGATCTACAACCAGCTGGTCGGCCTCAGGCAAAATGTGCGTCAGGGTGTTGCGGATATCGACGCACAATTGCGCCAGCGCCATGATCTCATCCCAAATTTGGTGGAGACGGTGAAGGGCTATGCCGGCCATGAAGCCAACACTCTGGAGGCGGTGATCAAGGCTCGCAATTCAGCCGCTGATGGTGAGCCAAACAGCGCCGCAGAGCAGGGTCTGACATCGGCATTGACCAATCTGCTGGCTTTGGGCGAATCCTATCCCGAGCTCAAGGCAAGCGCGAATTTCCAGGAATTGCAGCGCGAATTGGCGGATGTGGAAGATAAGCTTGCCGCAGCTCGCCGCGCTCTCAATGCCGCTGTTGCGCGTTTCAACACTGCTCGCGAGGCGTTCCCTGCGGTGCTGTTTTCTGGGCTACTCGGCTTCAAAGAGGCCGATTTCAACCGGCTCGACGATAGCGAGCGCGGCACAGTCGATCAGACCCCGCGCATCGCTTTTTAAATCGACAGGAACCAACCGGCGTCCCGTCGATTTTTCTTGCAAAGCGCGCTTCATTATTTCAATGGGCGCTTCCGCTGCCCCAAGGGACACTTACCGCAAGGCAGCCTCAAAACCGTTTGGTTAAACAGCTAAACCTTCTGGGGGTCCCTTGAGTTGCACAGCTATCCTAACGCTCGGTCTGTAGTCCGCGCCCTCGCTCCTGACGAGCCCGTAATCCTGAACCGCCCGCACGCTGCGAAGCGCGCCGCCCGATTCTTCACTGAGAAGTTTCCGGGCAAGGTGCTCTATGCGGTCAAAGCCAACCCCGCGTCCGAACTGATCGAGACTTTGTGGGAAGTAGGCGTGACTCACTACGACGTTGCCTCGATTGCCGAGGTGCGTCTGGTGCGTGGTCTGCTGCCAGAGGCGCAGCTGTGCTTCATGCACCCGATCAAGACGCCAGGGGCCATCCGCGAAGCCTATTTCAAGCATGGGGTCAAAACCTTCAGCCTCGACACGCTCGAAGAGCTTGAGAAGATCGTCGATGCCTGCCGCGATCCTGAGACCGGCGAGGCTGCAAGCGACCTTCGTCTGTGCGTGCGCCTGCGCGTATCAAGCGAGCATGCCGCTCTGAGCCTTGCTGCGAAGTTTGGCTGCGATCTCACTGATGCGCCTGAGCTGCTTCAAGAAGCGCGCCAGCATTGCGACTGGCTGGGCGTGTGTTTCCATGTCGGCAGTCAGGCCATGACGCCCTTTGCTTTCGTGCAGGCGCTTGACCGCACCCGCGCCGCGATTGCCGAGGCGAGCGTGGTGATCGACATGGTCGATGTCGGAGGTGGCTTTCCCAGCATCTATCCGGACATGGAGCCGCCTCCACTCGAGGACTATTTCGCGATCATAAACCAGCATTTTGAGAACCTGCCCATCGCTTACAATGCCGAATTGTGGTGCGAACCGGGCCGTGCGCTGTGCGCGGAGTATTCGAGCATGATCGTGCAGGTGACTAAGCGCCGCGGCAATGAGCTCTACATCAATGATGGGGCCTATGGTGCTCTCTACGATGCTGCCCATGTCGAATGGCGTTTTCCGGTGGCTGCGCTGGAGGATGACCTTCGCGATCCGATTGAGGACTTCGCCTTCTACGGGCCGACCTGCGATGATGCCGATTACATGGCCGGGCCGTTTGCCCTGCCTAGAGACATTCAGGCGGGCGATTATATCGAGATCGGCATGCTGGGCGCTTATGGTGCGGCGATGAAAACCGGCTTTAACGGCTATGGTGATGCGCAGAGTGTTATCGTGACAGACGAACCGATGATGAGCCTGTTCGACGGCAGCCGCGCGCGGCCAGAGGTTGATAACGTTGTGAGTTTGCGGTAGATTTTGACAAAGTTATCATAGGTTGCTCCTCCCTGAGGAGGAGACGATCAAGACCAGCCCAGCAATCATCGTTGCCACTCATGTCGCGCATGTCTGGCATGCCCCGTTCGAAGGATGTCAGCGTGATGCCTATGACGCGGTGAAGGATGGGCTCAACCGATATCCCGATGCCGTGGTAGCGCTTGGCAGCTGTGGGAATACAGGCTTCCGACAAGCGACGCTTGGCAGCAACACCAGCGACATTCTGCGTTTCCTCGATGGCGATATCCTTGTGGTCAACACCAAGGACGCTCCCGGCCTTTAACGCGCTGCCTAAGCTGGCATTCAGCATAGCACTGTTAAAAGGGAGGCGTTATGGGACCGTTTTCGCAACTGGAGCCAGCCAAGCATTGAGACCGAGACGCATCACGACATGGGCCCGCACGCGAGCGGGTAATTTGTTGCGCGCCTTTGCCCAGCCCAAGCGCGCAAGACTGCTTGCGGCATTCGCGTTGGGCACGGCCATGTCTGTAGGCTTGGCTGTGCAGCCCCTTTCTCCGGTTCCGGCGCGTGCGGCTGAGCCTGTTCAATACGCCAAGGTTAGCGGCAATGTCATGAGCGCTTGCTCGCCCGGGAAAGGACCGGCAGTCCGGGTGCAGATCTCGGGTTTGCGCTCTGGTGAGGGCAATTTGTTCGTCCGCATCTATCGCGCGAGCCGAAGCGACTGGCTGCGCAGCAAGCGTTATCTGGTGCGGATTGACGCAAAGCCACGGGGCGGTTCCATGGCCGTTTGCGTGCCGGTGCCCGAAGCCGGGCGCTATGCCATTGCCGTCCAGCATGACATTAATGGCAATCGCGAGGTCGACTTCTCCCGCGATGGCGCGGCTATGTCGAACAATCCTCAGATTGGCAGCTTTCTTGGCATCCCGCGCCCACCCAACGTGGAAAAGGCCGCGTTTTCAGCGGGTTCAGGTGTAACTCGGATCTCCGTAGACATGCGCTATCGAAGCTGAGAGCTTCGGTCGGAGGGTGTCCGCGAAGCAGCGTCTTTGCGCTGCACTCAGTTCGTCCTTGCGCAACGCTTTGTCGCACTATAGCTCATCGTTGTCGCACCACATCTGGTTTCGGGAACCTCTCCTTGCAATTTGTCTCCCTTTCCGAACCGGTCAGTTCGCACTGGCCGGAATGGGCCGAACACAATCCAAGCCGCATGGCTCGCGATTTTCTGTTCTGGCGGCATCTGCGCGTTGTTCGCGCTCGCGCTATGCGCCATGTTTTCCATGCAGCCGAACGCGCCTTTCCAAGCGTGTCTGAAAGACCGGTGACCAGTGTCTATGGCGTGCGCATGATGCCCAATTGGGCGGACAGGACCTATGCCTATTGCCATTATGGTACCTATGGCTGTTATCTTTCAGATTTGATCGGCTCGCTCGACCAACCCTTTGCCTTTGTCGATATCGGTGCCAATCAAGGCCTGTTTTCGCTTATTGCCGGGACCAACCCGATGTGTGAGCGGATCGTCGCGCTCGAGCCGGTTCCGTTGACGCATGCACGCCTCGAGGGCAACCTTGCGCTCAATGGCTTGTCCGACAAGGCTCTGGCGTTGCGTTTCGGGCTGTCAGACAGCGCCAGCACTTGCACGATCACCACGCATCGCGATCACAGCGGGCTGGCGACGCTGGGGGACCATCTTGATCAGCAGCAGGAGCATATCCTAACGCAGGACGTGGAAATGCGGACAATTGAGGCGTTGGACGAGCATTTGCCGGCTGACATGCCGATTTTCGTCAAGGTCGATGTTGAAGGGCATGAAGTGACCGTGATCGAGCAATTGCTACAATCACGGCACGCTGATCGGATTATCGGCATCTTTTACGAACATGACGAAAGCTGGAGCGCGGGTTCGGCGCTTGAAGCGGTGTTCGAACGCTCGGGCTTCTCAACGAAGCGCATCTATGGGCGCGGCAAACACTTTGACGCTTTGGCAACGCCAGTGACGATCCACTCAGATGGCGGTGAACTATCCGAGAGCGCAAGCACACAAGGGCATGGTCTGGGCGAGGATACCGCGTCACCCGCCTACGCCGCCGCGGTTTGAGGGCCGCGCTGCAACTTACTCAAACCCGACAAAGCGCACAGTCTCTTCTTGCGGCTTGCGGTGAGTATAAACCTGGTTCGCCGGAAAGTCCGGATCGGGCCAGCCCAGCGCGATCGACTTCATGATCACCTGATCCCCGGGTATCTGGGCATGTTCACGCACCACAGGGCTTTGCATGATGCCTTGTGAGTTGATTACACATCCCAGACCCTTGGACCATGCTGCATTGACCAGCGCTGTTGCCGCCGCGCCGCAGTCAAACGCGGTATCGTCATTCTCGGCCAGTTCGCGGTCATAGGTGATGACGACGCAGACCGGCGCGTCAAACTGACGGAAACCGCGCAGCACCCAGCTTTGACGCCCGGCCTTGTCCTCGCGCTCAATTCCCATTTCGGCAAACAGCTGTTTGGCGACTTCAATCTGACGTTCGCGGTGGACACCGGCATAGGGCGCGCCCGAGCGGAACTCGCGGCTGTCGGGCTCGCCTGCAAGGATGCGTTCGGTGTTGCCCTTGCGGATACGGTCCAGCGGCTCGCCTGAGATAACGTGAAAGTACCAAGGCTGCGTGTTGTAGCTGGTGGGCGAACGCATCGCCATCGCCAGCACTTCGGCGATCAGCTCCTTGGGCACAGGCTTATCGAGATAACCCCTGATCGAGCGGCGTCCATGCACCACTTGCGCAAAGGTTTGCTCTGGATTGCCGAGTTCAAATGCCACGTATCGTTCTCCCGAATCTTGCGATTTTCACAGAGAGCTAGCGCAGCTATTCGCCCTCGCAAAGGACGCTACGGCAAGAGGCCGTGGTCAGCCCTTGATCAGCCGCTCATCAGGGGGTGAAGAATGGCTTGTCGCCTGCCACGGTTACTCGCTCCATCACCCGGCGCGCGGGGAAATAGTCGCTGACGGCAAGGTGCTGACACACACGATTATCCCAGAAGGCAATGGAGCCAGCCTGCCAGCGGAAGCGGCACTGAATCTCTGCGTCCTTGGCCGTCGTGTAGAGGTGATCGAGCAGCCATTGGCTCTCACGTTCTGAAAGCCCTTCGATGTGCGAGGTGAAGGCGATGTTGACATAGATCGCGCGCTCGCCGGTTTCCGGGTGCGTGCGGATGACCGGGTGGCGCTGCGGCGGGAAGCGGTCGTGCAAATCCTCAGGCGCCTTGCCCAGTCGTTTGGCAAAGACCCGGGCGATATCGTGCACCGCAGTGAGGCTCTCGCAATGGCGCTTCATCGGTTCTGAGAGCCGCTCATAGGCGAGGTGCATATTGGCAAACAAAGTATCGCCGCCAACCTCAGGCACTTCGCGCGCCAGCAGGATCGAGCCGAGCGAAGGGCATTCGCGCCATGTCACATCGGAATGCCAGTAATTCTCCTGACCCCGGCTCTCAGGTCCGTGAGCGATCTTGAGCACCTCGGGATTGGGCTGATCCTTGGGTGTCGCCGGGTGGATCTCAAGCTCGCCAAAGTGGCGCGCGAACGCGATGTGCTGTTCTTGGCTAAGCTCCTGATCGCGAAAGAAGATCACGCCATATCTGAGCAGAGCAGCACGGATCGCGGGCACACTGTCGGCGATGTTGTTTGCACCCAGATCAATATAGAGGATTTCCGCGCCAATCGCAGGCGTCATCGGTCTGATATGGAGCGCACCTGTATCGAGCGTCGCCCGGTTGAATGAACCCGGTTCAAAAGTGCTGGCCATGGCCTCTCTCCCATCCGTCCACTTCAGTGGATCGCGTGGGGTGGAGTGTGCCTCTTTAAGCCGCCTCGCGCAATTGCAATTCGAGCCTGTCCCAGATTTCGACCAGAGCTTCGGTCAGCTCGTCCATCATTGCCTCGGTGTGATGCGGGCCGGGGGTAAAGCGCAGGCGCTCGGTGCCGCGCGGCACGGTTGGGAAGTTGATGGGCTGCACATAGACACCGTATTCCGCCAGCAGGATGTCGCTGATCTTCTTGGCGCGGACCGGATCGCCCACCATCAGCGGCACGATATGCGTGGTGGAATCCATCACTGGCAGACCCGCCTCGGCGAATTTCAGCTTCAGCATGGCGGCGTGGCGATGCTGGGCATTGCGCTCTTCGCTGGAGCTTTTCAGGTGCTTCACCGAAGCCAGCACGCCCGCAACCAGAACGGGCGATAGCGAGGTCGTGAAGATAAAGCCCGGCGCGTAAGAGCGGATACAGTCGATCACGCGCTTTTCCGCCGTGATATAGCCGCCCATGACGCCAAACGCCTTGCCCAGCGTGCCTTCGATAATGTCGATCCGGTGGGCGGCATTGTCGCGCTCTGAAATGCCGCCGCCGCGCGCGCCATACATGCCAACCGCATGAACCTCGTCGATGTAAGTGAGCGCGTTGTACTTCTCGGCAAGGTCGCAAATGGCGTGGATCGGGGCGGTGTCGCCCTCCATCGAATAGACGCTCTCAAACGCGATCAGCTTGGGACAATCGGGGTCTTCGATTGTAAGCAATTCTTCGAGGTGGCGCATGTCATTGTGGCGATAAATGCGCTTCTCGCAGCCCGAATTGCGGATGCCGGCGATCATGCTGGCATGGTTCAGCTCGTCAGAGAAGATGACGCAGCCCGGCAGCAATTTTCCCAGTGTCGAAAGCGTCGCATCGTTTGAGACATATCCGCTGGTGAACAGCAGCGCGCCTTCCTTGGCGTGCAGGTCCGCCAATTCGTTCTCAAGCTCGACATGCAAATGCGTGTTGCCGCCGATATTGCGCGTGCCGCCAGAGCCCGCGCCGACATCGTGCAGCGCCTCTTCCATCGCCCCGATCACAACATCGTGCTGGCCCATCGCAAGGTAATCGTTCGAACACCACACAGTGATCGGCTTTGGGCCATTATGTCCGTGAAAGCAGCGCGCATTGGGATAGGCGCCCTTGTTGCGCATGATGTCAATGAAGACGCGGTAACGCCCCTCTTCATGGAGGCGGTCAATCGCCTGGTCGAAGATTTGATCGTAGTTCACGTCTCAATCGCTCTCATACTGACACTCTTGTGGTAATGAACCGACCGGCGTCCAATTTGTTTCATCAGGCAAATTAGGTCAGCGAAATCGCTTTTGCCACCGCGATCTTTGCAAGCCACTCGCAAGCGATTGCATCATAAAGCTGCCGGGTTGGTGAAGCTTTCAATGCTGGCGAACCCGCGCGCATCCAGCGCGTCCTTGAGGGTCAAGGCGCGGGTGAGCGGACCAGTCACAAGGAAACGATTGCCCGATCCCTTTGCCATTGGCTGACCGTCCAGCACATGCTCGATCCGGCGCGCAATGCCTTGAGCGCCGTCCACCAGCGCGACATCGCCCCCGAACACTTGTGCAAACTCTTCGGCCAAAAGCGGGAAGTGCGTGCAGGCGAGAACGATTGTGTCGATGCGATCGCCCTGCGCCATTTCACCCAGTTGATCGGCGATGGCGCGAAGGGGGGCGGGGTCGATACTCTCACCGCGCAGTTTCGCTTCGGCAAGTTCAACCAGTTCGGGCGCAGCAATCCGCAGCAAACTCTTGTCGCTCGCAAATTGCGCTTCGAGATCATCAACATAACGCTGGCGAATGGTGGCCTTCGTGCCGACCAGTGCAATCGTGCCTGTCCTGGTCAGAGCAGCAGCAGGCTTTATCGCGGGTACGGTGCCGACTACCGGAATTTCCAGAACCTCTCGCACCATGCCCAGCGCGATGGTGCTTGCGGTGTTGCAGGCAATGCAGGCCAGGCGTGGCTGGTAGCGCTCCGCCATCCGCCCCAGCAGACCAGCGACGCGCGCGGCCACTTCGGCTTCGGTTTTCTGGCCATAGGGAATGCCTGCGTAATCGGCGGCGTAGATGATCGGCGCGTGGGGCAGCCGCGCGCGCAAGGCATCATAGACGGTGAGCCCGCCAATGCCGGTGTCGAAAAGAAAAATGGGCTGTGATGCGTCCAAAATGGTCTTTCTGTGTTTCTGCAAGCTTGCCCGAGGCCCGTACTTAACTTTACAGCGGTTTCAAAGGATAAGGGCATCAAGCGCTGGGACAGCTTGGCTCTGATGGGATTGGGATCATGAACTTCGTATTTGCCGCTTTGCTTGGATTTGTGTTGGGCTCGATACCGTTTGGTCTGATCCTGACGCGCGTCGCCGGGCTGGGTGATGTGCGCAAGATTGGCAGTGGGAGCATCGGCGCCACCAATGTGCTGCGTACCGGCAACAAATGGCTCGCGCTGGCAACGGTGCTGCTGGATGCAGGCAAGGGCGTGGCGGCGGTTCTGATTGCAGGCCAGATTTGGCCCGATGCCGCCGGCCTTGCTGGTGTGGCGGCCGTGGGGGCGGTCGCAGGGCATTGCTACACCCCATGGCTCGCGTTCAAGGGGGGCAAGGGGTTCGCGACTGCAGCGGGTGTCTGCGGAGCGCTGGCATGGCCGCTGATGCTGCTGTGCGGCGCGGTCTGGGCGGCTGCAATTGTGCTCACCCGCACCTCCTCAATCGCCTCGCTCACCGCTGTCAGCGTCGCGCCTGTCGTAGCATTCATCGCCCCGATTCTGGGGTATGAGAGCTATGTGCCGCTGTTCCTGCCGCTGCTTGCGATCCAGGTGATCGTGATCATCAAGCATAATGAGAACATCAAGCGCATCTTTGCCGGGCAAGAGCCGAAAATCGGCGCGAGCAAGAAAGGCACCAGCGACATGACCAGCGACATCACCAGCGACAAGGCCGCAAGCGAATGAGCCTGTCGCAGCCCGAAGCGTTTGCGCGCATCCGGCTGCTCCGTTCTCCCAATATTGGCCCTGTCAGCTATCGCACGCTGCTTGCTCGGTTCGGCAGTGCCGAGGCGGCGATAGAGGCTTTGCCGGACCTAGGTTCGCGCGGCAAAACGCCTTACAAACCCACTGCAACCGACAAGGTTGAGCGCGAGATCGAAGCGGTGATCGCCGCAGGTGCGCGCTATCTGTTTCATGATCAGCCCGATTACCCCGCGCTGCTGGGCGAGTTGGAGAGCGCGCCTCCGATCCTGACCTGCCGTGGCCATCTCGCGCTGGCGAGTGCGCCTTGCGTCGCGATAGTCGGCGCGCGCAACGCCTCGGCAGCGTCGGTGAAGCTGGCGCGCGACTGGTCGGGCCAATTGGCTCAGGCGGGGTTCACCGTGGTCTCTGGCCTTGCTCGCGGGATCGACGGAGCCAGCCATGAAGGCGCATTTCCCAAGACCATCGGCGTGATCGCGAGCGGGATCGACATCGCCTATCCGCCGCAGCATGCCAAGCTGCAGGAACGCATCGCCAAAGACGGCTTGCTGATCGCCGAACAGCCCCCCGGCACTGAGCCGCGCGGGCGTCACTTCCCCAGCCGCAACCGCATCATTGCGGGCCTTGCGAGCGGCACTTTGGTGGTCGAAGCCGCGCTCAAATCGGGCACGCTCATCACCGCAAGGCTGGCCGGTGAGGCGGGGCGGGAAGTCATGGCAATTCCCGGCTCGCCCCTCGATACTCGTTCGCTGGGTGCCAACCAGTTGATCCGCGATGGGGCGGTGTTGGTGCAAGCGGTAGAGGATGTGGTCGAACTGCTCGAAGGCTTTACCGGCGCGCCGCGTTCAACCTTCCGAGTGGGCGAGGAAAGCACGCCCTTCGACTATGCCGAGCTGCGCGCGCTGCAATGGGGCGAGGCGCGGGCCGATCATTCAGCGGATATCGAGCATCTGCTGACCAAGGCCCCCATCAGCGTCGACGAACTGATCCGCCAATCGGGAGCCAGCGCGGCGCAGGTTCACATGGCACTGCTGGAGCTAGAACTGACCGGTGAGATTGAGCGCCACGAGGGCGGGGCGGTTAGCCGGTTGCAATAAACAGGGGTTGTTCGTGGAAATTTCACTTTTTGATCAATTGATTGCCGAGCAAAAATCCATCGCTGCAAGGAGCTGGGTGTATGTTTTCGGCTTCCTCGTTTTGTCAGTGGTGCCTTATGTAGTCTTGGATTTGTTCTGGTACGAGGAAACGACTCCATTCTTTGCCGTGAGTTTTTTGAGTATCCTCCTAAATTTCGGCTTTCTGCATTTTCTTTTGAAGGACAATTTTCTCTACGAGAACGGCCTTCAAGCTGGCATTTTCTCGTTCATAGGACTGTCATTCCTGCATACTGTACCAGTTATACTCGGCTGGATTTTGCTGTTTTTGCCGGGGGCTTATCTGGCCTTGCGATGGCTCCCCGCGTTTGCAAGGCTGTTCGCATCCGAAGATGGTGTGATGGCTTCGCTTGGGTGGAGCTGGGAGCACACTTCTGGAATCGTCGGTGCTCTTGCGGGGGCGTTTGCTGGTCCGGTCGTGCTTTACGCAATAAGTATTTGCGCACTAGTCTTCCAAGGATTCTATCTTGAAGTCGCCCCCAATGCTGATTTCGAGACGGTCTTTACCTCGACCACCATCATCAGCAACGTGGCGATGTCCGCCGGGCTTGCATGGTACACAATTCTCGGTGTTGCCGTGTATTCGCTTATTTCTGGGCAGTCTCGCAGGATCGAAAGGACATTCGAATAGCCGATCGACGGAAGATGATTCGAGAAATTCACTCACTAAGGTTTGTCGATTGTCCGCTTTGCCGCTAGCGGCCCTTGACGCGCACTCGAATCCCGCTCCACCCTCGCGCGTACGTACACGTGTAAGGACCTCTTCGACCTATCATGCAGCTTGTTATCGTTGAATCGCCGGCCAAGGCGAAGACCATCGAAAAGTATCTGGGCAAGGACTTCAAGGTTCTCGCCTCCTACGGCCACATCCGAGATCTGCCGCCCAAGGATGGCAGCGTGCGGCCCGATGAAGACTTTGCGATGGATTGGGAGGTCTATTCCGACAAGCGCAATCGCGAGCAGGTGAAAGCCATTGCCGATGCGGCCAAGGACGCATCGCGCTTGGTTCTGGCGACTGACCCTGACCGCGAAGGCGAGGCGATCAGTTGGCACGTGCTCGACATGCTCAAGAAACGGCGCGCGCTGCCGACTGACGTTGAGCGGGTGACGTTCAACGCGATCACCAAGGCTGCCGTGACCGAAGCGATGGGCAAGCCGCGCGATCTCGATCAAGACCTGATTGACGCTTATCTGGGCCGCCGCGCGCTCGATTACCTGTTTGGCTTTACGCTCTCGCCGGTTCTGTGGCGCAAGCTTCCCGGCGCGAAGTCGGCGGGTCGCGTGCAATCCGTAGCGCTGCGTCTGATCGTTGAGCGCGAGCGCGAGATCGAGGCGTTCAAGCCTGACGAATACTGGTCTGTCCTGGCCAAGCTGGAGCATGATGCGACGCAGTTCGATGCACGGCTGGTGAAGTACAAAGGCGAGAAGCTCGAAAAGCTGAGTCTGGGCCATCAGGGCATTGCTGAGGAAGCGAGGGCTGCGGTCGAAGCAGGGCGCTTCACCGTTGAGGCGGTCGAGAAAAAGCCCTTGAAGCGCAATCCTGCGCCTCCATTCACGACCTCGACCATGCAGCAGGAGGCCGCGCGCAAGCTTGGCTTTTCCGCCAGCCAGACCATGAGCACCGCGCAGCGCCTCTACGAAGCGGGCGCGATCACTTACATGCGGACTGACGGTGTGCAGATGGATGGAAGCGCCATCGCGGCGTGCCGGGGCGAAATAGGTCAGCGTTACGACGCCGCCTATTGCCCCGAAAAGCCGCGTTTCTACGCCACCAAGGCCAAGAATGCGCAGGAAGCCCACGAGGCCATCCGTCCGACCAATTTTGGCCAAGACCGCTTTGGCAGCGGCGATGAGGCGAAGCTTTATGCGCTGATCTGGAAACGCGCTATGGCAAGCCAGATGTCTGCTGCTCAGCTGGAGCGCACCACGGTCACTCTGCGCGATGCGACCGGTCAGCACGAGCTGCGTGCGACCGGACAGGTCGTGGTCTTTCCGGGCTTCTTCGCCGTCTACCAGGAGGGCTTTGACGACAAGGAAGACGATGAGGACGGCCTCCTTCCCATCCTCAAGGCAGGCGACATGCCAGCCAAGCACGCGGTCGAAGCCAATCAGCACTTCACCCAGCCGCCGCCGCGCTTCTCCGAAGCGAGCCTCGTCAAGCGTCTGGAGGAGCTGGGCATTGGCCGCCCGTCAACCTATGCCTCGACCATTCAGACCCTGCGCGACCGTGCCTATGTCCGGGTAGAGAGCAAGCGCTTCTTTGCGGAGGAATCGGGTCGTCTGCTCACTGCATTCCTCGAACGGTTCTTCCCCAATTATGTCGCCTATGACTTCACGGCGGGCATGGAGGACGAGCTCGACATCGTCTCTGACGGGCGCGAGGATTACAAGACGCTGCTCGCGAAGTTCTGGAAAGACTTCAAACCCAAGACCGAAGAGGTCATGGAAAAGCTTCCGTCCGAAGTCACCGAGGCGTTGGACGAATATCTTTCCGACTTTCTCTTCCCGCCGCGCGAAGACGGCAAAGACCCGCGCCACTGCCCGCTATGCGAGACTGAGGGCCGCGAAAATGGTCGCCTAAGTTTGCGCGGAGGCCGCTTTGGCGCGTTCGTAGCGTGTCAGAATTATCCCGAGTGCAAATACACCCGCCGCTTTGCTCAACCGGGCGGCGATGGCGACGATGGCGCTGAAGATGGCCTGATGGGCACACACCCGGAAACCGGCGCCGAGATCCACCGCAAGTCTGGCCGCTTTGGTCCCTATGTCGAAATGGAGGGCGAGGAGAAGAAAATCCGCGCCTCGATCCCCAAGGACCTCGACGATTTCAACCTCGATTGGGCCATCAAACTGCTCGACCTGCCGCGCATTATCGGTGGCCACCCCGAAACGGGCAAGGAGATTGAGGCCGCAATCGGGCGCTACGGCCCCTATCTTCGCCACGATGGCAAATATGCCAAGCTAACTTCAACCATGGACGTGTTTGAGACCGGCATGAACCAGGCGGTGGTCCTGCTCGCCGAAGCGGCGAACCGCAAGGGCGGCACGCGCACAAAAGCTGAACCGATCAAGACTTTGGGCGAACACCCCACCAGCGGCGGTGAGATGAAAGTGATGCCGGGCCGCTATGGCCCTTATGTCACCGATGGCAGCACTAATGCGACGATCCCCAAGGATGTGAAGCCCGAAGACGTTACCGCCGAGCAGGCCATCACTCTGATCGACGAACGCGCGGCAAAAGGCCCGGCAAAGAAGAAAACCCGCAAGAAGGCTCCCGCCAAAAAGAAGGTCGCAACCAAGAAACCGGCCGCGAAAAAGACAGCCGCCAAGAAGGCTCCAGCCAAGAAAAAGGCGCCTGCGAAAAAGGCCGAAAATCCAGCTGAGTAGAGCGGCGATCAGGCCGATCGGCTGACCCGTCAGTCCGCGTTGGTAAATCCTTTAGTATTGTCCCTTAGAGTTTCCTCACGACCAGGGACGATGCTGTGATTGAAATCGAAGTCCAAAACGAGACTCATCAGACTCAGGAGCGAATTCGCTTTGCTGCGGTGCCGCGCATTGGCGAGGGCATTCGCCTGCGCGAACCCGATGGTATCTGGGCGAGCTATGACGTGCTGGATGTCTGGTATCAGAAGGCAGAGTTTGGAGACGTGTGGATGCCTTACCTGCATGTGCGTGTCACACCGGGCGAGTTAGACGGGGCGGGCGATATGAGCAGCGCTGATGGACAACTCTATGACGAGCACGGCGACTTTGCGTCGCTGGGCGGGGAGGTCGAACCATTCAAAATCTGATCAAACGAACGAGCGGCTCCAAAAAGGACAATGGTGAGGGCAAGACGCTGGCCGAGAGGCTTCGCGAGGCGCCTGAGGATGCGCAACCGGTTGAGGCTCCGGGCGATGTCAGCGATGCAATTGGCGCGCCGCCACGGCCTTCTTCAAGTGAGGCTGATACCGATGCCATCGTCGCTGCTGCCAAGGCTATGCGTGACCGTTACAGCCCCGAGGAAGTCCAGCCAGCCGCTGCCAAGATGTGCCTGATCGTTGATGACAGCCGCGTTATCCGCAAGGTCTCGGCCAAGATCGCCAAATCGCTGGGCTATGTGCCTGTAGAGGCACAGGACGGCGAAGAGGCGCTTGCCCGCTGCAACAAGGCGATGCCCGCTCTGGTGCTGACCGACTGGAACATGCCCGAAATGGACGGTATCGAGTTCGTCCGCCGCTTACGCGCAATCCCGACGCCCAAAGAGCCTATCGTGGTCTTTTGCACCTCCAATGGCGAGGCCAAGGACATCCACGAAGGCATTGGAGCAGGGGCGGATGACTATATCGTCAAGCCATTCGACGAAGGCGCATTGCGAGCGAAATTGGAGAAATTGGGTCGGGGCTGATTGCTTCCCTCTAGCTTTAAATTCCAAAATTCGCGGCATAAACTTGCTCACAGTCATTTGAACGTCGGGTTTTGGCGCACCTTTGGCGGTCGCTTGATGGCTTGGATTGGTAGGTGGGAGCGGACCTATTCAGGATTGGTCAGAAAACTATCCAACCGTCCGAAAGGTCGGCGCCAATCTGGATCAGCCCGTTTTCGCCGATACCCGTGGAGTCGAAGATGAGTTCTTGCCCATCGTCAAATGTTAGTGTGAGCGAGCAGTCATTCACTTGAATCGCGGAGACTTTGCTCTGGATCAACCGATGAAGCAGCGACGGCGGATCACGAAACACATCACCCAGTCGGTAACACACACCTTTTTGATCTTTGTGCTCAAAATCGCTCGTGACACGAATTTCGCCACCCTCCCACCAGATGAAGCGAATGCCGTCGGTAACAAAGGCAACTTGAGCGACCTCCTTACCAATAAGGAAGTCCAGTTCGCTCGTTGGAGGGAAGGCCATAGCGAAGCTTATGCCGCTCATAACGGGTGTCCACAACTGGGTCGTAAACGGAAGGTCCGCTTTTCCTACACGCCGCATCCGATCACACTTCTGCGTCCCGATCAGCGCTCAGTTATACTTCTCGGCCTTCATCGGCTCGCTCTGCCGCTTCTTCCGCCTCTCGGGCTTCCCGCGCTTCGCGCTCGGCGGAGGTTGGTTCTTTGAAAAAGAAAATCAGATAAAAAATCCCGATTCCAAAAACCAGCGTGATGAACAGGCGCGCCACGTTA
>JBCBMN010000027.1:0-24397 GCA_039822745.1 Pseudomonadota bacterium
TATTTTGACCGCGCGCGCGGCATGAACAGCGCGTCACCCGGCACTGGCCCCGTGACATCGAGACCCTCTGCGCGCAGAGCCTTGATCGCAGGCGCTATGATGCGCGCCTCTTCATCACCGAACTGCCCGTTTTCGCCGGCATGCGGGTTGAGCGCAGCCACTGCGATGCGCGGGTGGGCCAAGCCAAAGTCGCGTTGCAAGGTAAGATGCGTCACCACCGCTCTTTGAATGATCAGTTCGGGCGAAAGCCGCGACGGAACCTCTGCCAAGGCGCAATGGACGGTGATCGGCACTGTGCGAAGGCTCGGCCCGGCGAGCATCATCACCGCATCTTCTGCTCGCTTGCCACAAGCATGGGCGAGAAATTCGGTCTGGCCGGGAAATTCAAAGCCAATGCTGGTCAACTCCGTCTTGGCGACAGGAGCGGTGACGAGAGCTGCAACATCGCCGCGCAGCGCCATGTCGGTTGCCCATTCTAGCGATGACAGCGCCATCCTCGCGCCATCAGGGGAGGGCGTTCCGGGGGTGTAGCCAGTGTCGAGGCCTGACAGGACCGGGAGACCCGCATGCCACGCCATTGCCACTTCGGCAGGCTCTGCCACGGGGATCAGCGGACAATCGACCCCGCGCGCCTCTGCGGCAGCGCGCAACACTTCCATTCCGCCCACCGCGAAAAAGGGATGGGCAAGTTCCGCGTCACTATGCAGCGCGGCCCAGGCTGCCACGATCAGCTCTGGCCCAATTCCCGCCGGGTCTCCCAATGCCACCGCCAAAGGCGCATCGGGCGCCAGCAGCGGGATTGCAGAATTGGTAGAGGAAGCTGGCGTCAATTGTATTCGATATAAGCGTCGTAGCGCAGGTCACGCAGGTAACGCTGTGCACGCTTGTTGATCCGATCTTCTTCGATCTGGCGTTCAACTGATGCGAAAGTCGGTGTTCCCGCAGCGGGAGGATCATCACGGCCGCACAGCATAAGGACGCGCACCCCTTCCTGAGGCGAACCAAAGGCCGGCGTGCTTTGCCCGATCTGCAATTGCAGGATCAGGTTTTGCAGCGCGTCTGGCAGCTGGTTTACCTTGATCTGATCATTGGCAACCACATTGGCGCCGATCGCTTCGCGCGCGCCATCTGCATCGGCACAGCCGCGCAAACCAGAGATAAAGGTGTTGAACTGCTCGATCTTGGCTTCGGCGTCTTCCTGAGTGATCCCCGGTTTGAACGGAAGCGAGATTTGCTTGAGGCTCAACACCGCATCGCGCGGATCAGCGGTCAGAACCTTGCGGCGCTCGATCAGGTAGAGGATCGAAAAACCGCCCGGAATGTCGATCGGTCCGGCAAGCTGGCCGGCCTGCATATCCTTGGCAGCTTCCGCCAAAGCAGGGGGTAGCTGACCGAGGCGCAACCAGCCCAGATCGCCTCCAACCGCTGCGGTCGATGCTTCTGAGAACTGCCGGGCATAGGCAACAAAGCTGCCGCCCGACTGCAATTGTTGAACAATTTGACGCGCGTTTTGAAGCACTGCCTGACGGTTCTCAAGCGTCGCCGAGAGATAAATTTCGCCAAGGCGATATTCGTGCGTCCCGCGCGATTCCTCCTGCCTTTTGAGAACCTCTTCTACCTCTTCAGCGGAAACGGCGACAAAAGGGTTCACTACGCGCCGCAGCAGGTTTTCCCATGCCAGTTCGCCTTCGATCTGACGTTTGAGCGCGGAAGGCGAAGAGCCGATTGAGTAAAGATAATCGTCCATCTTCTCCGGCTGTTCGGCAAAATTCTGGGCCGCGAGCCGTTTATAGGTATCATTGATCTGTGCGCGCTCCACCCGCATCTCAAGCGCTTCTGCCGCCTGAATTTTGAGTGTCTCGTCAATGAGATTGCGCAGCACCTGTATGCGCAGGCGGATCAGCTCATCTTCGCTGATGTCGGCATTGGAAGCCGACGTAACCAAAGCCACGCGCTGATCGATGTCTGTGCCGGTGATCACAAAGTCGTTCACCACCGCCGTTGCGGTGCGCAAATTCGGATTTTCCTTGCCCAGAATGTCAAACTTCTCAGGCAGGCCAAAGGGGTTGTCGGTGGTGGGCCGGGCAACGGTTTGCGCATGCGCCGCCATCTGGCTCGTCATCGGTGCGCCCATTAGCGCCAGAAAACTGGCGGCTCCCACGACGCCAATTGATTTCAGCATTGAATTCAGTGTCACGTTTACGTCCCGATCATATCGTCCAAGTCACGCTGCGCGGCCCCTCTCGCGCATCGAAGCCATTGTGTCCCTGTTGGCTTGCGTCTGACATCAGCCGCGTAGCGTTATTGCGTGCGATCTGAACCTGCGCTGAGCCATACAACGCTCCGACGAAAGGGCCATTAGCGTCTTTTTTCCGCTGTGCCAACGCTGGTGCTGAGGTTGCGTTCGTGCTTTGCACAGCCGCTCTCTTGCGAGAAAACAGGTCAGGGCGCGCTATCGGAAGCCGAGATTGCGCAGCGAGAAGAACACCTGGAACGAGTTCCCGCGTGCTGCGTCACCCGCGCTGATGTAGTCGCGCCGCCAGGTAAAGCCGAACTCGATGCAGTCATCCTCATAGGCGACGCCCAGCCGGGTGCGGATCGGTTCGAAGCCGTCGGGTTGGAATACCGGGTCTTCATCAGCGCCGGTCAGGTTGAATACGCCCGATCCAAAGGCGGACCAGTTGCGACCAAAGGCAACGCGCGCCGCAGCACGAACTTCCTCGCGATCCTGAAGATCCTCAACCTCGGTAATGTCGCGATTGAGCCGCAGATAGCCCAGTTCGACATAGGTGCGCTTTGACCCGACAGCGGCATCAACCTCGTTACGGCGTACCGTTAAATTGTCCTTGTCGAGGCGGAAGCGGTGCGTGAGCTTGATAAAATCGCGCAGGCGCATTTCGGTGCGGCCAACAAAGTCCGATATCCTTTCGGAAAGGCCGGTGCCATCCGGGAAAATCTCGGAATCGGATTCAAAGCGATAGGACTGTCCGACATTGGACTTGATCCGAAAGCCCGGCTTGGTCAGCTCCCAATCAATGCCCCAGGTCACCCGTGCGCCGTCTTCAACCCGGTCATATCCGGGGAAACGATTGAGCGCGAAGAGGTTGGAATCCTCCAGATCAATCGCGCGCGCATCCTCATTGGGAACGGCCAGATTGCGGATTTCGGGCGACACCACCAATTGCACGCGCGGGGTCAGGATCTGGGTTCCGCCGAATGCCTCGCCCACAAACGGCCACTCTACATCGACCGCGCCCACGGCGATGGCGCGCCCTGTCCAACCGTCATTGCCGCGATAAATTTCGGTCTGGGTCGAGAGTGTGTTTTGCGTGTGATAGACGTCGCCGCGAGCCAGCGCGCTGAAAGTGACGACCTGCCCAAAACCGGTCAGCGTGCTCAAATCCCACCGCGCTCCGGCGAAGGCGCGCTGTGTGTCTTGCCCATCGTCGCGGACAAGGCTGAGCGTGTTGACCTGCAATTGCGTGTTGCCGCCCAGGATCGGGTCTTCGAGGTTGTAGCGGTAATCGAGCGCGGGGATCGCCACCGGAATTTGGCCCTGCTCGGCATTGATCCGCAGGGTCTGCGTCGCCCATCCGGCCAGGCTGAAATAGGAATTGTCGTCAATCCGCTCCAGATTGATCGTGGAGCGCAAACGGTCATCCCGGCTGAGGTCATAGCGGCGAAGGAAGGTGCGGTCACTGGCCACGCGCACAGACCCGGTGAGGCTCCATTCCGGGCTGAACTGAAACCGACCATTGGCAAACAGATAGCCACGCGGGTCGTTTTCCTCGGTCACCGCTTCTCCGGTCAGGTCAGACACACGGCTTGATGCGGTGGCATAGCCTGTGATCTGGTAAGCACCCTTGCCGGTCAGGTGCCGCCAGCGCGCAGAGGCCATTGGCGGCACATCGGTGTAGAGATTGGCGCCAAGGGTCAGGTCCTGATTGTCCGAAATGCGCCAGTAATACTGGCCCGAAACCTCAACACCGTTATTGTTGGAGACGCGGAAATTAGGGTTGATGAAGCCCGTTTCTGCGCGCCCGTCGGTGCGGATTGTCAGGCCGGGCAAAGGCAAGAGGCGCTGGCCAAACAATTCAAGCATGGCGCCATCAAAGCTGACTTTGCTGGTTTCCTGATTGAACTTCACCTTCTCAGCGGTGATGCGCCAGCTGGGTTCCTTGTCACAGCCATTCGCATCGGAGACAGCGCAAGCGGTGTAGGCTGCATCGGTCAGCAGCACAGTGCCGTTTTCGCCGCGCTCTGCCGATTGCGCAGCCAGACGACCGCCAGCGCGCAGAGCAATAAGCAACCGGCTCATCGCGCCAGCCTCGAATGTGTCGGTCAGTTCAAGCGCTTCGGTGAACAGCTCATTCCCGCTTTCATCGACCAGGCGAATACTTCCGGCGGCATAAATCCGCCCCTCACCGCGCAACCAGACGACTTCATCCGCGCGGACCGAGCGATCGGCGCTGCGCAAAATGACATTGCCACGCGCCAGCACTGTGTCCGTTTCGTTGTCGTAGGACAGCTGTTCGGCTTCGAAATCGATCACATCGCCGAGCAATTGCTGCTCTAGCGACGGATCACTTTGTACTTGGGGTTCAGCATCTTGCGGCTGTTGCGGCTGTTGCGGCGGTTGCGGTTGGGGCTGGGTGGTCTGTGCCTCCTGCGGCTTTGTCACCACCAGCGAGTCGCTCGCGGCAATGGCCGGAGCGGACAGCGCAAATGTTCCCGCTGTCAGCCCGGTACCAAGCGCTTTGGCGAGTGCCAGCCGCGATGCGCATATCCGGCGCGCATGCAATTGACTTTGCGGCCTTTGCGCAACCAACTTGGAACCTCGCGACATGGCTTGCCTATTGCACCGCTCGCGCTTAATCGCAATCGCCATTCACAGCCCTTTGTCCCGGGCCCTTATGCGGCGCTCATGCATTGGTCAAAAAGACACGCATCGCGCACCGGCGATCAGACTCGGGAACCGGAGAATTCATGCAGATACACTTCGCCAAGACGGCGCCAGCCGCCATTCGCCTGACCGCCAGAATCGTCAATCAGAACGACACGCCCGAAGATTTGGGTGCCGCGCTGATCGACGGCGCAAAAGCCGCGCGCTTTACCGGGCGCACGGGTCAGGTGTTTGAGCATTTCGCGATGGACGATGGCGCGCTTGTGCGCATCGCCCTTTCCGGCGCAGGCGAGGTCGAAGCGGACCAGCGCGCACTCAATGTCGAAAAAGCGGGCGCGGCTCTGACAGCGAAATATCTGGCCTCGGGCGAAACCGAGATGGTGCTGGACCTGGGCCATGGCGATTTCTCGGGCGAGGAAGCGGCTTCGGCTTTGTTGGGTCTGCGGCTGCGCTCATGGCGGTTTGACGAATATCAGACGAAAATGGCGGCAGACAAAAAGGTGTCGCTTGAAACCGTTTATGTCGTCAACGCGCCGGCGGGAACCGAAGAGGCATGGGTGCGCGGCGCGGCGATTGCAGAAGGTGTCGATTTTACCAAGCATTTGGTCACGCTGCCCGCCAATATCCTGTATCCTGAGAGCTTTGTTGCGCTGTGCGAAGAGGCTTTTGCAGGGACAGGCGCAGAGATCACAGTGCTTGATGTGCCTGCCATGGAAGAACTGGGTATGGGCGCGCTGCTGGGCGTCGGGCAAGGTTCGGTCCGGCCCTCGCGCATCCTTGCGATCCACTGGAAAGGCGGCGCGCCTGACGAAAAGCCCACCGCCTTTATTGGTAAGGGTGTGACCTTTGATACCGGCGGCATCTCGTTGAAGCCCCCTCCCGGCATGGGCGACATGAAGTGGGACATGGGCGGCGCAGGCGCGGTCGCGGGCGGCATGCTGGCGCTCGTCAAGCGCAAGGTCAAAGCCAATGTCGTTGCAGTCATGGGGCTGGTTGAAAACATGCCCGACGGCAACGCTCAGCGTCCCGGCGATGTCGTCACCACGATGAGCGGGCAGACGGTTGAAGTGCTCAACACTGATGCAGAAGGGCGGTTGGTCCTGTGCGATGTGATCCACTGGACGCAGGACGTTTTTGACCCCGCACGCATGGTGGACTTTGCAACGTTGACCGGAGCGATGATCATCGCGCTGGGCCATGATCACGCAGGCATGTTCGCCAATGATGATGACCTTGCCGGACAGGTCGAATGCGCAGGCCTTTCAACCGGGGACACAGTCTGGCGGATGCCGCTTGGCCCGGCCTATGACAAACTGCTCAATTCGCCGATTGCTGACATGAAGAATGTCGGCCCGCGTCCGGCTGGCTCGATTACCGCTGCGCAGTTTATCGGTCGCTTCGTCAGGAACGGGACGCCGTGGGCGCATTGCGATATTGCGGGCACCGTATGGTCCGAAAAACCCGGCCAATTGCACGAAAAGGGCGCGACCGGCTGGGGCGCACGGCTGATCGAACGCATGGTCGCTGACAATTTCGAAGCCTAGGACTTTCTCCCATCCCCAAGATGCGCAAGAAATCCGATCTTCCCTCGAAGATCTGCGCGGCCTGCGGCCTGCCCTTCACCTGGCGCAAGAAGTGGGAGCGGGACTGGGACAATGTCCGCTATTGCTCGGACCGGTGCAAGCGAGCGCCTAAAGCTTGACCGGGCCGATGGCTCGGCGCACGACGGACTCATGAAGATCGACTTCTGGCAATTGTCGCGCGATCCAGTGGAGAAGGTCGCCGCCTTGATCGCGCAGCGCGTGCTGGATCAGGGCGAACGCTTGCTGATCGTCAGCGCCAATGCAGAGCAGCGCGCCGCGATTGCCAAGGGGCTATGGGAAGCAGGCCCTCAGACGTTCCTCGCCAACGGCGAAGCAGGCTCTGCCGGAGAGGAACGCCAGCCGATCCTCCTGTCGGAAAGCATCGAAGCGGCCAACGGAGCAAGCCACGCTATTTTCGCTGATGGCACGTTTCGCGATGCACCCGGCTTTGCGCGCAACTTCCTGCTGTTCGACGACAGCACGCTCCAACATGCACGCCAGACATGGAAGGCGCTGTCAGATCGCGAGGGGCTGGAGCGCGCCTTTTTTCGTCAGGATGGCGGAAAATGGGTCAAGGTCGCCTGATCGCTTGCGTGCCCGGCGCGGATCGGGGAAAATGCCGCCACGCTTTGGGAGAACAGGTTATGCGATTTGCGTTGAAGACGATTGCGCCTTTGGCTCTGATAGGCGCGCTTGGCGCTTGCGGGTCGGAAAGCTCGGGCACTTTTTCGGGTGAGGACGGGGAAACCGGCGAATACACAATCGACCGCGAAACCGGTGAGACCTCTGCCACGATTGAAACCGCTGAAGGCACCGCGACCTTGCGTTCAGGCGCGGACGTACCGGTTGATCTGCCAGCAGGGTTCGATGTCTATCCCGGTGCCACAGTGGTTACCAACACTGTCGTCAATCAGGGCACTGGTTCCGGCGCGCTGGTGACAATGTCGAGCGCGGACAGCCCGGCGGATATCGCGGCCTATTACAAAGCTCAGGCCGTCGAAGCCGGGGTCGAGATACAGATGGAAATGGTCACCAATGGCGGGCAGATTCTGGGCGGGGAATCCGCGGATGGCCTGACCTTCTCGATGATTGCGTCTCCGGGCGAAGAGGCAACAACGGTGCAGCTGACAGTGGGCAACAAGCTGGACTGATTGGCGCTGACAGGCTGCTTGCCAGGGTTGGTTTCATTCGAAACTTGAATTGGTGAGGTTCGGGGGCTAGGGGCCGCGCCAAGTCTTTTAATACCCTCTCAAAGCGCGTGTCGCGCGCGTTCACACATAAGGAAATTCGCCATGGCGGTTACCCGCACTTTCTCGATCATCAAGCCTGATGCAACCCGTCGCAACCTGACAGGTGCCGTCACCGCCATGCTGGAAGAAGCTGGCCTGCGCGTTGTCGCGTCCAAGCGCATCCACATGACCAAGGAACAGGCCGAAGGCTTCTACGCCGTGCACTCCGAGCGTCCTTTCTTCGGCGAACTGGTTGAGTTCATGATGAGCGAGCCTGTGGTTGTCCAAGTCCTCGAAGGCGAAGATGCCGTGGCCAAGAACCGCGAAGTCATGGGTGCAACCAACCCGGCTGACGCAGACGAAGGCACGATCCGCAAGACCCACGCTCTGTCGATCGGCGAAAACACCGTCCACGGTTCGGACAGCGAAGAGAATGCCGCGATCGAAATCGCCTTCTTCTTCAACGACGATGAGCTCGTCGGCTAAGCACTTACTCTTCACGTATTTTGAAGGGGGCTGTCCGAAAGGGCGGCCCCTTTTTCTATGTGGGCTTGAACCCTTTGAGCTGTGCTGAATGCGCTGCATGAGCGCCTTTGCTGCTTTGCTGTATCATGGATTGCATCGCCGATAGCGCGCTTGGGGTTAGCTTCATGCCCAGCTGCGAATAGGCCTGTCTGATCGCGCTTTCCCAATCCGTGCTCAGATCATCGAAGTGCAGCCGGGTGATCGGGCCGTTCCACCCGCGCAAGGCGGCTTCGCGCCGCGCCTCTCGCAAATCGATCTTGCGGTGCCATTCGGCTTCTATCGCAGCAAGATCACAGCTGTCCGACTGCACTGTCATCTGGTTTGCCACCAGCGAAACCGCGCTGCGATGCACGTCCGCGCGCGCGCGTTCGGCGACGATCAGGCGAGCATCGGGAAACTCGCTGAGCAATTCGGGCAGGTTCTCCGAGAAGACCGGCACTTTCATCACGCGCGGGCGATCAGCATTGCCGCGATGGGCGGCATCGCTGCGCAGCACGCGGGCAAATTCGCTATAGACAGGAGCCGCATCGCGCGCCTCGCTCCACTCCGAATAAGAGGGCACGCGCCACTGGCTTTCATAGATCGAGTGCTGAAGCGCTCCTGCAAGCCAGCCCAATTCCTCTTCGACAGCGGTGCTGGCGATGGGGTGGATCGATTGCAGCCACGGATTGAGCGCCGAGAGAAACCCGATCTCAAACGCCGCTGCCCATTCGCGCAGGTCGATTGTGCGGCCCGGCACGGGGTGAAAGGCATCGCAATAGCGTGTGTGCGAATGCGCCGGATCGGCGGCGAGCAGTTTGTGAATGCGCGTTGTCCCGCTGCGCATATGGCCGATAATGATGATTGGCGGTGCGAGCTTTGTCTCCAGCAAGTGCGGACGCTCCAGCCAGACCTTGCCCATGCGCAGCCGATTGGCGATCACGCGCGCAATCTGGCCATGCGCCATCACCCGGCCGAGTGGGTTGAGATCGGCTTCCTGACGCGCCGCTGTGGTCAAGCGTTCCAGGCGTTCGCGAAAATCCGCCACATCCTCTTTCGGGCGACCCGCAGCCTCAGCCTCCCCGGCCCCATCACCCAACGGCTTGGCCGCGCTTTCCCACAAGGCCTCGGCATCAAGCAGTGGGGGCGGAAGCCAGCCTTTGTCCCATGCATGCTGGAAGAAACGGCTCGCGCTATCGACGCGGGGGGAGCGCGCCAAGGGGTGAGGGCGGTTCGGCGGTTCCCTCACAAACCAGCCTTCAGAACTGGTCCGCTGCATCAAGCAGCTTGGTCAGCCGCGCCGGGGCAACACTGCGCCAGCTGCGCTCAAGCCACTCAGCGACATGATCCCAGTCCACATCCGCGCGATTGAGCACCAGCCCAACCCAGCCGCTCGCGCCGTAATAGGCGGGCTTGAAATAGACGTCGGGCTGGCTCTCCACGAGATCGAGCAATTCGTCCATGCCGCTCGTCTTCACCAGCACGCCAACATGGTCTGAGCCATGATGCTTGACCGAGAAATGCGCGAAGAACTTGCCCGATTTCTCGGTCCCGACCCTGAAGGCGGGCGAGCCGTGGCTGTCCCTTGCGTGGGTCTCGGGCAGCGCCAGCGCCAGTTCAGCGACCCGCGTATAGATATGCTCGGGATCGTTCTGGCGGCTGACATAATCAGCAAGCGCACGCGAATAAAGCTGATGTTCGGCAATCAGCACGCGCCGGGCGAGCGTGTCAGCGGTATCGCCGGGCAGGATGGCGACCTCGGTCTGGCCCAGCACCGCGCCGCTATCAAGCTCAGGCGTCACCACATGCACTGTGCAGCCCGCCACCGCATCGCCCGCCTCCAGCGCGCGCTGATGCGTGTGGAGGCCCTTATACTTGGGCAGCAGCGAGGGGTGGATGTTGAGGATGCGGTCCTGCCATTCCTCGACAAAGCTGGCGGGCAGAATGCGCATGAACCCAGCGAGCGCGATCACCTGCGCGCCCGCATTACGAGCTGCCGCGCTCAACGCTGCGAAAAATTCCGCCTTGGAGCCTGCATCCTTGGGCTTGGGTTTGGCGAGGCGGGTGACTGCAACGCCCTCTGCCGCCGCCAGATCAAGGCCGGGGGCCTCAGGGTTATCGCCGCTAACCAGCACGATTTCATAGGGACAGCCTTCCGCTTTCGAAGCGTAGAGCAGCGCCGCCATGTTCGAGCCGGTGCCCGAAATGAAGACTGCGACTTTGACCCGTTCAGCCAAGATGCGTCGCCTGCCAGTCGCCGCGCGCACCCCAAGTGCCTTGCGATCCGCGCACAGTGCAACCGCGCTCGCCCGCTTCGATCGCGCCGACGCGCACCACGGTCTCGCCTGCGGCTTCGAGGCGGTCCGTCACAGCGTCTGCCTGATCCGCCGCCACGCTCAGCACCATGCCAACCCCGCAATTGAAGGTGCGCGCCATCTCTGCAGGCTCAATCCCGCCTTGCGCTTGCAGGAAGGCCATTAGGCGCGGCTGCGGCCAAAGGTCGGCATCGACATGAGCATGCGCGCCTGCTGGCAGGATGCGCGGGATATTCTCCAACAGGCCCCCACCGGTGATGTGCGCAAGCCCGTGGATCAGGCCTTCGCGGATCAGCGGCAGCAGGCTTGCGACATAGATCCGCGTCGGCTCAATCAGCGCATCGATCAAAAGCCGCTCTGGATCGAACAGAGCAGGGCGGTCAAGTTTCCAAGCCTTGTCCGCTGCAAGCCGGCGCACCAGCGAATAACCGTTTGAGTGAACGCCTGAACTCGCCAGACCCAGCAGGACATCCCCCTCAGCCACGCGCTCGCCGGTCAGCTGCTCGCCGCGCTCCACCGCTCCGACGCAAAAGCCTGCGAGGTCATAGTCGCCCGCTGCATACATGCCCGGCATTTCGGCTGTTTCGCCGCCAATCAATGCGCAGCCTGCTTGTTTGCAACCCTCGGCAATTCCGGCAACGACGCGCTCGGCAACGCCGTTCTCCAGCTTACCCGTGGCGAAATAGTCGAGGAAGAAAAGTGGCTCTGCGCCCTGAACGATCAGATCATTGACGCACATCGCCACCAGATCAATCCCGACACTGTCATGCCGATCATAATCAATGGCGAGCTTTAGCTTGGTTCCAACGCCATCATTTGCAGCGACCAGCAGCGGATCGCTGTAGCCAGCCGCCTTGGGATCGAAAAAGCCGCCAAATCCGCCAAGCTCGCTGGTCGCGCCGGGGCGTGCTGTGGCCTTTGCCAGAGGCGCAATCGCCCGCACCAGAGCATTGCCCGCGGCGATATCGACACCCGCATCGGCATAGGTGTAGCCGCCGCCAGCGGTGTTTTCCTGATCTTTTCCCGAAGTCATGCCCCGATCCTGTAGCCTTTCGCGCTTGGAATTCCACTCGCCATTGGGCAAAGGATGATCGATTTCCCCGATGCAGACCATTGCTTCGCCTGATCGCCCGGTTTCCGAGGCCCTTTTACAGCCCCGCACAGGCTGGCCCCTGCGGTTGCGCTTGCCCTTGCGCTGGCCAAAGCGGGTGGGCGCGGCGCTGTTGGCGCTGATCCTGCTGGGCGGCGCCTATGCCATCGTGCTGGCGCAAGTGAGCGGCAATCGCGGGATCACGCCGACCGCTTCGAGTTCCGATATCGAGATTCGCGGCATCTCGATCGATGTGACGGGCAAAAATGCAGAAGATGCGCGGCAAAAAGGGTGGAAGCGCGCGCAACGTCTCGCCTGGGCGAAGGCCGGGGGACCCTCGCTTCCCGACAGCAAGCTTTCCGGGCTTGTCTCTTCCTTCATCATCCAGCGCGAACAGATTGGCCCCACGCGCTACATCGCCACGCTCGGAGTGATTTTTGATCGTCAACGGGCGGGCAAATATCTCGGCGGGGCGACCCGTGCGCGCAGTTCTGCGCCCATGCTGATGATCCCTGTCACTGTAAGCGCAGGGACGTACACCGCGTTTGAAGTGCGCAATCCGTGGCAGCGCGCCTGGGCTGAGTTCAATCCGGGCACAAGCCGGATCGACTATGTTCGGCCAAGCGGTGCAGGGGGCGATTCGCTGCTGTTGAACTTCGGCCAGACCGGGCGTCGCAGTCGCAGCTGGTGGCGCAGCACGCTGGATCAGTACAATGCCGCTGACGTTCTGATCCCGACCGCGCGGCTCGAACACCAATTTCCCGGCGGCCCGATCACCGGCACATTCACGGCCCGCTATGGCCCGGACAGTCGGGTGCTGGAGAGTTTTGAGCTGGAAGCCGATGATCCCAGCGCCCTATCTGACATGCTCAATGAAGCGGCCGAGCGGATGGATGCAATCTTTGAGCGGGCTCTGGCGCAAGGCAAGCTTCGGCCCGATCCGACGCTGACGCTGGGAGGCTCTGGAGAGGTTGACCCGGCGCTGCAACGTCTGATCGAAATTGGCGAAGCCATCGTCGCGCGAGAGGAAGCCGCCACTCTGGCCGCAGCAGAAGGCGAGATTGGCGGCGGTGCAGCCGCGCCGCGGATCGAAGGAGAACCTGTACCCGACACGCCTGCACCTGCCGTGGTGGTCACCAATGTCATCGTCCAGTTTGCGACCCCTGATGCGCTCACCTTCGACGCCGCGCTTTCGGGCGTGCGCGGGACTCCGGGCGTGCGCGCTCTGGCGGTAACGAGCACAGCGATGGGCGGAACCTCGGTGATGAGCGTGAGCTATGGCGGTTCGGCGGACGAACTCGCAGCGGCCTTGCAAGCGCGCGGCTTCCGCGTGAACCAGAGCGGCAACACGCTCGCGATCAGCCGTTAAGCGGGCGCGAGGCTGGTGTCGGTGTCCGTGGCCAAGAATCCCGTTTCACAGATTGCTCTGCCGCTGGAGCCTGCCGCGCACGGCACATCGGCGCGGATCATTATCGGCAATGCCAACGCCGAGGTGATCGAGGCGCTGCGTCAACCGCAAAGCTGGCCGTTCCACACCGCGATCCTCACCGGCCCGCCGCGGTCCGGCAAATCGCTATTGGGACGATGGCTGGCAGGGCAGGGGGTCGATGTGATCGATGATGCCGAGACTTGCGAGGAAGACGCGCTGTTCCACCGCTGGAATGCCAGTCAGGAAGGCGGCTCGCGCGCTGGCGAACCCTTGCTGTTGATTGCCAATGCGCGGCCCTGGAGCGTGACCTTGCCGGACCTCAAATCCCGATTGGGCGGCTCGCTGCAACTGGAACTGGGTGAGCCTAACGATGCGATGGCGGGGCAATTGATTGAGGCTTTGGCGCAGGAGCGCGGATTGTCGCTGGCTGAGGGTGCGGTGGATTACCTTGTGCCCCGCACGCAGCGCAGCTTTGCTGATCTGGAGCGGCTGGTGCGTGTGATTGATCGCATCAGCCTTGAACGCGCCGCGCCTGCCACCATGTCGGTTTGGCGAGCAGCGCTCGAAGCGTTGCAAGGGCCTGAGCAAGCAAGCCTTTTATGAGCAAAAGAGTGGCTTGTTTGCTTTTTTGAAGGCTTTGGTGAAGATTCAAACTGGTCTCGAAAAGGAGAGAGCACATGTTTGGCAGGCTCAAAGCCTATCTGGACTCGATCCGCGCCCGCGATCCTGCGCCGCGTTCGCGCTGGGAAATCCTGCTTTATCCCGGCGTTCTTGCGCTTGGCCTGCACCGTGTCGCGCACTGGCTGTTTAATGCACGGATGTACTTCCTCGCCCGCGTTGTGAACCATCTTTCGCGTTTTCTGACCGCGATCGACATCCATCCCGGAGCGAAAATCGGGAAGAACTTCTTCATCGATCACGGCTTCACCGTCATCGGAGAGACCGCTGAGATCGGCGACAATGTGACGATTTACCAATGCGTGACACTGGGCGGCACCAATCCCACCAATGGCAAAGGCGGCAAACGTCACCCGACGCTCGAAGACAATGTGATTATCGGTTCGGGCGCGCAGATTATCGGGCCGATCACCGTCGGAGAGCGCGGCCGGGTTGGCGCCAGTGCTGTTGTCATGGAAGACGTACCCGCAGGCGCGACCATGGTTGGCTTCAAGGCGCGCTCCACACTTGTGCCCGCTGAGGAATGGATCAAGGAATTCATTCCCTACGGCACCACCCCGCAATGCGAGGATGCCGAGGGCAACAGGGTAGATTGCATCGAAAAGCTGGAAGGTGAGCTTGCCGCTTTGCGCGCTGATCTGATGGCGATCAAAGCTGATCAAGCGGATCGCCAAGGCGATGCAGCGCCGGTTCAAGCCAGCCTTGATCTGAGCGCCAAAAGCGGGACCGACGATTGATGAACACTTCGAATGGCCCTCTGACGGGTCAGATTGTCGCGTTTCCGGGCCGTCAGCCCAAGCAGGTGGCGTTCGAGCGCGAGGAGCTGCAGCGCATCCTCGATCTGTATGGTCGCATGGTCGCCGCGGGCGAGTGGCGCGATTACGCGATGGATTTCGAAAAGGCCTTTGCCAGTTTCTCAGCCTTTCGCCGCACTACCGAGCGCCCGCAGACGCGGATTGAAAAGCGCCCGGCTCTGCGCGCCAAGCAGGGCATGTGGACGCTGTATGGCGAACACGGGCAGGTGCTCAAACGCGGGCACGAACTGGCCAATGTACTCGCCCCGGTTGAGCGGCGATTGCTGAAGGCGGTGGACGACGAGTAAGCGCGTCGCCCGTTCCACTCTCACTTACACTGGGTCAGGCCCTGGGTCAGGCACTGGGTCAGGCAGCGTTGGCGCTAGGCGCGAGCGGAATGACCACTTCGACCGCTGGCAGCTTTGACCGCAGGCCTTCGGGCAGGGCGCTGATCACTCCGCCGCGAATGGGCTGCCAGAAAGCTGACAGGCTCAGCAGCGCCGATCCGATCACCAGCGCCGTCAGCGCAAAGTTCAGCTCCACCGCCCCAAACTCACGGAACAGGAAGGTGAGCGCAAACAGCACATAGGCGAGCGCGGATACCAGCAGCGCGCGCCGGTCAATCGCCAGCGCGACAATGCCAAAGACGACATAGACCACCAGCACGCTCACCGCTCCGATCATGCCGACATTGTTGCCGCCCGTAATCCCAATCAGCGCAAAGATCGGATGCGCGATCAGCGGGGCAGCAAGCAGGTGCAGCCAAAAGGCGACATCGCTGCGCCGCGTGGTGCGCGCCAGATCTGACATGTCCCAACGCATCGCGAAGCCAAAGACGATGAGGCCGGCAATCAGAATCGGGATCAGAAAACCAGCCTCGTCTGGGTCAACCTGCACAACGCCCAGCAAGGCGATAAACAATGACATAACCGCGACGCCTGCAGCAGCAGCAACGGTGATCGGAACCTGGAACCGGCGCCAATGGAGGAAGGCAGCACCAGCAGCGATCAATCCAGCGAACAGAACCATGACTGTCCCCGCGACATCCTCACCCAGCAGGCCAAGCATGGCTCCAAGGCCAAAGCTCGCCGCGAATATTCCACCAACAAAGGACAGAAGCAACAGGATCGAAGGCAGTGCCATGCGCCGTTTTCGGGTGAAGAACTCCGCCAGCGGCCATGCAGCAATGGCAACGAACAGGCCCATCAGCGCGCCTTGCAGGCCGGACGAAGCCATTTGCTGCGCATTATAAGCTGCCCGCGCGTCACCATATTCGGCGTCCGACCCTTGCGAAAACTCGAACCAGTCGGGAGAGGGGAAGATCGCCGAAGCAATCGCCTGACCGATCGCGCCAACCGCCAGCAGCAGGATGACGATCCCGATCGCCACGAAGACATCATTGAAGCTGTTCAGGAGCTTGAAGTTCTCTTCCGACTGACGCGGCAGAGCGCGCATCCGGCTTACGTGATCGCGCAGGCCCGTGGCGGCTTCTGCGCTGATTGCGCCCGCGGCAATGGCCGAGTTGATATCATCTTCCGAATACATGGCACACGACTCCTCGTGATTGGAGCGCAGAGCCTAGTCTGGGTGTATTAGTGTGTCAATACGGTAGGTGATGCATACGACTAATTCACGTGCGAGGCTGGCTTATTCAAATGCCTGCATGGCGCCCAGATTGGTGATTTGTGCTTGCGTTATGGATTCAATGATCCGGTACAGCAGCAATGCCGACCCGATGCTGAGCGCGTTGGCAATGATCGCAAGGACGAAGCCGATCTGCACAATGCTGCCGTCACTCGCCTCGGTTAACGGGCTAGTGAAATTGCTCAGAATGTTACTTCCAATCCAACAGGCCCACCATTGTCCAAGCCCGCTCGGCGGTTCGCTCCCATAGCCTTCATCGGTCAAATGGCTCTCATTCCACAGCGCACGCATCGCCTGGTATGGCATCCATAAATTGGCGAACGGAATGAAGAACCAACCCACCGCCCATCCGGGGCTGTATTCCAAATCTTCCCGTCCGGTTTCCCGCAATGTTGCATGCGCACGGTAAATCCACATGCAAACCCCGATTGCTGAAATCAGGAAGCCTACACCAAATCCAATCAGTACGAAGGCGTAGATCATTACCGTTGTGTCCAATTCGGCTGAATTCACATCGATAAAACCGAATAGCTCGCCAAATTCGCCCACCATGACCATGGCAAAAAAGGCGATTGCGATGAGAATAGTGGTCTTTGCGAAGGATGCTCGGCTCAACAGACGATCAAAGTCCGCGCCTATAAACCCCTGCGCGCCATCTGCATTCATATCGCTAGCCCCCGATTGTGAATTGTCAGTCGACTAGCATCCTCTTTGCCAAGGTGATTCAAGGCAAGGGAAAACTGTTTGAACCGATCAAAACCTGTGTGACATCAATCTGATGGGGCCTGAAGCGCGTCAAAAACGCAAAGAGCGGGGAGACGCCGATGCGCTCCCCGCTCTTGCCTGTTGGTCGGGCCCCGATCAGGCCCAGCTTGTGATACAGCTTAGCCGCGCGCGCTGTCGGGTCCGGTGCCGGTGACCTTCTGCATCGCAGCGAGGATGGCGCCCGACTGCTCGGAGCCGCTCTGCGGAGCCTTGAGGTTGGTGAACTCGCTGATCTTTTCCCAATTGTCGGCAAAGCCTTCAACGGTGCGCTCGCCATCGGGCAGCCAGACAGCGTCGTTCATGACAACCCATGCCGAGTGATAGCCACCAGCGCCTGCGCCAACGATGGCGTTGGTCGGGGCGTCTTCGCTGACGAGGAAGAGTGCGGCAGGAACCACATTCTCAGGGGCGAACAATTTGAAGGCTTCTTCGGGGAAGAGGTCTTCAGTCATGCGCGTGCCAGCAACCGGCGACAGCGAGTTGACGCGGATGTTGTACTTGGCGCCTTCGAGTTGCAGCGTCTTGGTGAAGCCAGCGAGGCCCAGCTTGGCTGCGCCGTAGTTGGCCTGACCAAAGTTACCGAACAGGCCGGTCGAAGAAGCGGTCATGAGCACGCGGCCATAGCCCTGCTCGCGGAAGGTTTCCCAGCACGCCTTGGTGACGAAAGCCGAACCGGTCAGGTGAACCTTGAGCACGAACTCAAAATCGTCCGGGGTCATCTTGTGGAAGGTCTTGTCACGCAGAACGCCAGCATTGTTGATGAGGACGTGCACGCCGCCCCACTTTTGCTTGGCGTCGGCGACCATCTTTTCCATCTGGTCATATTCGGTGACAGAGCCGCCATTGGAGACTGCTTCGCCGCCCATTTTCTCGATCTCTTCGACCACCTGCAGGGCCATGTCCGAGTGGCCGGTGCCGTCGCGCGAACCGCCCAGATCGTTGACGACAACCTTTGCGCCGCGGCGTGCGAGTTCCAGCGCATATGCGCGGCCCAGGCCGCCTCCAGCGCCAGTGACGATTGCTACCTTATCCTTGAAATCGATGCTCATGGGGGTGTTCCTCTCTGAAGTCTTCCGAAGGGAGCGCACTTGACGCGCGCGTAAAGCTGATTTGTGGGCGCTGCGTGGCACTTTTGGTGGTGCGTTGCAACAGCGTGAATTGCAGAAAGTGAAACCTGCAGCGATGCCGTAGGGTAATCGGTGCGATTATAGCTCTGCGAGTGCCGGAATCAGCCCCTCCAGCGAATCAATAACCGCATCCGCCCCCAGTTCAGCTGGCGGTGCATCGCAATAGCCATAGGCTGCCGCGATGACCGGAACGCCCGCCGCGCGCGCCGCTTTGACGTCGTAAGAACTGTCTCCCACGAAAGCGAAGGCACCCGGTTTTTCGGGGTTATCCGCGCAGCGCTTGCGTGCTTCGATAACGGGATCGGCAAAGGGTTTGGAGCGAAACTTGCCATCCGGCCCTTTGCCCATCGTATCGCCGCCGATGACGGTCTCGAACGGTTCAAGAAAGTCGAGCTCGGTCAGGATCGAACGCGCAAAGCTTTCAAACTTGTTGGTCACAACCGCCATCTTGATCCCGCGCGCGGCAAGGCCGGTCACCACTTCGCGGGCGTGCGGGTAGGGCTTTGTATAAACGGCATTGTTCTCCGAGTAGAAACGCAGCATCGCCTTGTAGAGCGAGCGGAAATCATCGCCTTCCAGTCCGCCGGGCAGTCCGCCCTGATCATTCACCGCGCGCGCCAGCATGATCTTGGCCCCGCCTCCGATCAGGTCCTGGCTCGATTCCATCGGCACGGGGGCAAAGCCGCCCAGCGCCAAGGCATGGTTCACCGCCGCGCCAAGATCGCGGAACGTATCAAGCAGAGTGCCATCCAGATCGAATCCGATGGCTTCAAAGGGGAGGTCCGTCATGGTTAAACGCGGTGGTGCAAACGACTTCAAACCGCAAGCATTTGCTGCCAAAGCCCATCGCCTCTAGGGTCTCATGTGCAAGATCCTTCGAAATACGGGACGCTGAATGACTGATTTTGCCATTATTGTTTTGGCTGCGGGCAAGGGCACGCGGATGAAAAGTGACCTGCACAAGGTCCTCCATCCGATTGCGGGTAAGCCGATGCTGATGCATTTGCTTGATAGCCTTGCTGAGTTGCAGCCGCAGCGCACTGTGATTGTCGCAGGCGATCGGCGCGAGCAATTGGACGCAGCCTTGGCCGGACGCGACATCACCACCGCTTTGCAAGAGCCGCAATTGGGCACAGCGCATGCCGCGCTTCAGGCCAAGACGGCGCTGGGGGGCTTTTCGGGCCATATCCTTGTGTGTTTCGGCGATGTGCCGATGGTTCGCGGTGTCACGGTTCAGCGGCTTGTCGAAGCGCTTGAAGGCGATGCAAAGGTTGCAGTGCTCGGCTTTCGTCCCGCCGATGCGCTCGCCTATGGCCGCGTGATTGCCGATGCGGATGGCACGGTGCTAAAAATGGTTGAATTCAAGGATGCGAGCGCGACCGAGCGCTCCGTTGACCTGTGCAATTCGGGGCTGTTGGTCGCGCATTCGGACGATATGTGGCCGCTGCTCGAAGCGGTGGGCAATGATAACGCGCAAGGCGAGTATTACCTCCCAGACGTGGCGACCGGCGCGATTGCGCGCGGGGACCGGGTGGTTGTGGTCGAAACGCATGAGGATGAGGTTGCCGGGATCAACAGCCGCGCCGAACTCGCCGCGGTTGAGGCTCGCTGGCAGGCCGCGCGCCGCAAACAGGCGATGGCTGACGGGGCAAGCCTGCGCGCGCCTGACACCGTCTTTTTCAGCTATGACACCGTTTTGGGCCGCGATGTCACGATTGATCCGCATGTCGTGTTCGGCCCCGGCGTGACCATTGCCGATCATGTCCATATCAAGGCCTACAGCCATATCGAAGGCGCAACCATTGCCAACGGCGCCGCCGTCGGTCCATTCGCGCGTCTGCGACCCGGCGCGGTGATGGAAGAGGACAGCTTTGTCGGCAATTTCGTCGAGATGAAGAAGGCCACTTTGGGCAAAGGTGCCAAGGCCAGCCATCTCACCTATATCGGCGATGCGAGTGTCGGCGAATATGCCAATATCGGCGCAGGCACGATCACCTGCAATTATGACGGTTATTTCAAGTACCACACCACGATAGGTGAGCGCGCCTTTATCGGATCGAACAGCGCGCTGGTCGCGCCGGTGAAGATCGGGGCCGATGCGATTGTCGCCGCTGGTTCGACTGTGAGCCGCGATGTCGCCGCCGGAGAATTGCGCATGGTCCGCGCCGAACAGCTGGTTAAAGACGGTTGGGCGGATCGCTTTCACGACACGATGAAGCGCAAGAAGGAGGGCGCGAAAAAGAAATGACTCCAATCCTGTTTGCAGCCACTTCGCAGCCCGACGAAGCGCGCCGGTTCTACACCGATGTCATGGGCTTCACCCTGACCGACGATAATCCTTTCTCGTTCGAGTTTGACGCGATGGGGACCATGCTGCGCTTGCAAAAGGTTGAGGCGTTCACACCGCATGCTTTCACCGCGCTGGGCTGGCGGGTCGAGGATATTGCCGCTGCCATAGACGACCTCGCAGTGCGCGGAGCGGTGTTTGAACGCTTTGGCTTCATGGAGCAGGATGAACGCGGAATCTGGGACGCTCCGGGTGGTGCGCGCGTGTGCTGGTTCAAAGATCCCGATGGCAACACGCTCTCGCTGACGCAGTTTTCGGGTTGAGCAGTCCCGGCGAACTCACTTGCTGGCTGTGCGGGCGTCCGTTTGAAACGCTGATTGAGTGGCACCACCCTGTCCCAAAGTCCAAGAAGGGGCGCGGGACGGTTCCAGTGCATCCGATCTGCCACCAGACAATCCACGCGAACTTCACCAATAACGAGCTGGCCCGCATCGGCGATGATCCCGATCGTATTCGCGAGAATGAAGCGGTCGAAAAATTCCTGCGCTGGGTGGCGAACAAGCCGGCTGATTTTCACGCTCCAACGCGGGGTTAGTTTTGCGGTTGTGCATCCGCACGACGTCGATCACCCACCCCTCATCCGGGAACCAATCCCGCGCGTAACTGCTGGTCACACATATGATGAAAGGATCAGGCGCATGGGTTGGACTAAACGGATCGGCATTGGCCTTGGTGCAGCCATTGGCATCACGGCACTCGCCAGCGTGACCTATGCGCAATATCGCGACAGCAGCGAGGAGCCTGCCTTCACTCTGGTGAAGCAGGACGAGTCTTTTGAGCTGCGCGATTATGAGCCGATGATCGTCGCCGAAGTGACCCATTCCGGGGACCGCCGCGGCGCAAGCGGGCGCAGTTTCCGGCGGCTGGCTGCCTATATCTTCGCGCAGGACCGGCCTGAAGGCGGTGAGAAGATCGCGATGACGGCCCCCGTGATTCAGGAGCGGGTGGATCAGGATCAAAAGATCGCCATGACCGCGCCCGTGCTGCAGGAAGAAACTTCAACCGATACCTGGCGCATGCGCTTTGTCATGCCGGCCAAGTTCACCATGGAGACGCTTCCCACGCCGCCTGCGGACATTACGTTGAGCGAGGTGCCCGCGCGCCGTGTCGCCGCTGTGACTTTCAACGGCTATGGCTCACCGAGCGATTTGGCGCGGATGGAGGCCTTCCTTAGCGAGTGGGTCGGCGAGCAAGGCCTCACGCCCAAGGGGGACTTCGAATATGCCTTTTACGATGCGCCGATGGTGCCGGGGCAGTTGCGCCGTAACGAGGTGATGATCGAAGTCGTGGCTGAAGACGCCTCGAAATAAGCGCTTAGGCCTGTTCAGGCCTGTTCAGGCGTGTTCAGGCGTCTTGGGGCGTGCGGGACATATCCGTCGCAGGTTCAGTGCGGGCGGACTGCGCGCTGGGGGGATATTCCTGCTCCCATTGCTCGAACTCATTGCGGCTCAATAGGTAACGCTCACGCGCTTCGTGGAAGCTGATTGCGCGGTCATGAACCGCTTGCACCACATCGGCCTTGCGCGCGTTGGACCAGTGGACGCGGTGGCTCTTGGGAAGGCCATATTGCTTGATCGCATCGGCGATGGACATATCGCGGGGGTAAGCCATCTGTCGTCATTCTCCTTACAGTGGACCAAATGCGCGATGCCCTTGTGCTCGCGTGGTCCTGTTCCCCTGTTTCAACGGCAGAATTGGCGCTCAAACTTAACACCGGCCTTCGATCAAAGCTTAACGCAGCGCTAACCCCGTTCCACGTGCTTTGCCTGCGGCAGGTGGAGTGCAAAGTGTCGAGCTGTTTTACAGGCCATAAAAAAAGACCCCGGCGCGCGCGTAACCGCAAGCACCGGGGCCCTTTAACTGGACTATGATGAGGGCATTAACCGCCCTTCTTCGCCTCGTCGCGTTCATCCATCAGGCGCTGCATCAGATAGACATATTGCAGGGCCTGAAGCTTGGCGCGCTGTTCATTATCGACACCGCCTGAGTGACCTCCGGTTGTGTCCTCATAATAGAGGTAGGGCTGGTCCAGCCCCTTAAGCTTGGCCGCGCCCTTGCGAGCATGGGCAGGGTGGGTGCGATCGTCAGCGGTTGAGGCCCAGAGGAAAGGCATGGGGTAATCCACGCCCTCCACGATCTTCTGATAGGGCGAATAGCCGTCAATCCAGGCGCGCTGTTCGGGGATACGCGGGTCGCCATATTCACCGATCCACGAAGCGCCGCGCCCGATCAGGTGATAGCGCACCATGTCGAACAGCGGGATTTGCACGATGGCCGCGCCGAACAGGTCAGGGCGCTGGGTGAAAGCGGTGCCCACCAGCAGTCCACCTTGCGAGCCGCCCTGGATGCCGAGATGCTCTGGCGAGGTGAAGCCGCGCTCCACCAGATCCTCACCCACGGCGATAAAGTCATCCCAGGTGCGCTGCTTGTTCTCGCGGATCGCCGTCTGGTGCCACATCGGGCCAAACTCGCCGCCACCACGCAGGTTGGCGAGCACATAAGCGCCGCCATTCTCCAGCCACATCTTGCCAGTCGTGCCCAGATAGCCCGGCAGGCGCGGGATTTGGAAACCGCCATAGCCGGTCATCAAAGTCGCGGTTTCGCCGGTCAGTTCCATCCCCTTTGGCTTGACGATGAAGTACGGGATCTTGGTTCCGTCCTTGCTCGTCGCCTCATGCTGTTCGACTTCCATCCCGGTCGCATCGAAACGCGACGGTGAGGTCTTGAGCACTTGCGGCGCTTCGCCTGCATCCGAGTAATAGAGCGTCGTCGGATTGAGGAAGTCGGTGACGGTGAACATGATCTGCTCGCTCTCATTGGAGCTGGCCGCGATGCCCACAGTTGCATTGCTCGGCAGAGCGACCTCTTCGCTGGTCCATGCGTTATCGACGAAGTTGAACTTGAGCACTTTGCCAACGACATTGTCGAGCATGCCGACATAGAGCGCGCCTGCAGTGATCGTCCCGCCACGCTTGGTCTGGCGCTCACCCGGCGCCCAGACCAGCGTCTTGGTCGCGGTGTTCGGGTCTTTCTTGAACTCTTCCAGCGGGACAGCAATCAGGCTGTCTGCCGGGAAGGTCTGGCCGTCCACTTCCCAGTCAACATCGGTCGAAAACAGCATGTGCTCATCGACAATGCCATAGGGCGAGGCCTTTTTCGGAATGTCGAGCTTCACCCACTGATATTCGGGGTTGAGCCAGAAATACTCGCTTTCATGAAAGCTCACCCCGCGAAAGGCGGTGGTGGCGTGAATTTCGCCCGTATTGTCGCGCAGCAGACTGGCTCCAGCCCAGACATCGCTGGATTCGCCGCGGAATATTTCCTTCGCATCGGCAATGTCGGTCCCGCGCTTCCAGACGCGCGTGGTGAAGGGATATTCGCTGTCGGTCAGAGTGCCTTCGCCAAAGTCGCGGCCCACCATCAGCGTGTCCTCATCGACCCACTGAACGCCGCCTTGGCTTTTCTCGGAAAGCTCAAAGCCGCCTTCGACGAAGCTTTTGGTCGAGGTGTCGAACTCGCGCATGATGGTTGCGTCCTCGCCGCCATCCGACAGCGCGATCATGCATTTGTTGAGCGCAGGTGGCAGGCAGGTTGAGCCCTTGTAGACCCATTCCTTGCCCTCTGCCGCTGCCAGCGCGTCAACATCGAGCAAGGTTTCCCACTCGGGCGCATCGCTCTTGTAGCTTTCCAGCGTCGTGCGGCGCAGCAGACCCTTGGGATTGTCCTTGTCCTGCCAGAAATTGTACAGGCCATCGGGGCGGAAGCTCACAAACGGAATGCGGTCTTCGCTGTCATAGATGGCGAGCGCATCAGCCTTGAGTTGCTCAAAGCGCGGATCGGTCTCCAGCATGCTGAGTGTGCGGGTATTCTCTGCCTCGACCCATGCAAGCGCTTCGTCCGAGCGGGCTTCTTCAAGCCAGATATAGGGGTCTTCTTCAGGGCCGGGGATCGGCGCGGTTGCGGTCTCTTCAGCGGTTTCGGCATGGCCA
>JBCBMN010000028.1:0-24093 GCA_039822745.1 Pseudomonadota bacterium
ACCGCCAAGGCCGAATGGAAGACCGAAAACAAGGGCACGGGCGAAGCGGAGGGCGGCAATTAAGCTCTCCACTCCCCACCCTCACCCGCCCAGTGCCAGCACCTCGGCCCTCTCTTTGGCCAGGTTTGCTCGGATGGGGTCCAGCACCGCTTGCACTCGGGGTTCCTCGCGCAGCGGATCGTAGAGTGGGTCCTCCTTGAGCAGCCCCACTGTGGACGGCCGCACGTGCCCCATCGTGTAGGGCCAGCCAAAGCTCTCCAGCTTCTCAACCTGGGCGATCGCGCTTGGATTATCGCCTGTCAGGACGGCGAGGTTGAGCTCATAGATCACTGCGAGGAATGATCCCGAGCGCGACGCGCGCCAGCGCTCGACCTGCTCTTCCACGCCCGCGATATGCGCGTCCGCCTCCGCCTCTCGCCCCAGCCGGTCAAGCGCGACCGCCAGATAGGGAGAGACTGAAGGTATAGCATCATGCGCGGCCCCATCTTCGGAAAGGAACGCCACAAAGGCTGCGTGATCGGAAAAGGCCGCGTCGTAATAGGCGACGAGTTCGTCCTCGCGACCGTCCCTCAGAAACAGCGGCATGGAGAGCTCCACGACGACCGGATTGCTCCAGAAATCCTCTGCGCCCGCGCCATTGGCCGCAAACTCAGCCTTGGAGGGCAGTTCCCCGGCAACCAGCGCCTCAACAAGGGGCCCGCGCATGTCGGACGGCAGGAAATCGATCGCTTGGGGCGGCAGATCGAGCATGAAGTTGATCATCCGCAACTGAAGCTGCCAGCCGTAGCGTCGCTCAGCCGGCGTCTCGGTGGACTGAGCTTGGCGACTGAACTCGACAAAGCCGGAGAAATCCCCCTGCAACTGCGCCAGCCGGGCTTGCGAGAGAAATTGCTGGGAAGGCGTCACCGCAGCAGCGGAAATCGCTTCCTCGATCGCAAGGGCGGTTTCCATATCGCCAAACTTGGCCGCCAGTTCCGAGCTGCGCCAACTGGCCGGCCATAATGGATCGATCTTGACCATCTTGCGTGCGCTCAGAACCGGATCCTCTGCCAGAAGGACAAATTGCGATTGCGTGATCCCGCGCCAGAACCACGCTTCGGAATCGCCCGGATCAAGCTGGGTCGCGCGTTTCATGAGGGCGAGGCGCTCTTCGGGCGGCGTCGCCTCCAGCATGCCCAGCACCTTGATCGCGTCCACCGCTTCGGGATCAAGGCTGAGCGCCTTGCGCGCAATCTCGCCCGCGCGTTCGCGATTGGCCATGATGGCGCTCTTGTCTCTCTCGGGCAGCAGGAACCACGCCTTGGCGAGCCCGGCCCAGCCATCGGCGAACTGGGGATTGCGCGTCGTAACCTGCTCAAGAATGGCAAGCGCGGCGCGCCGTTGATCATCGCCGCGCGTCTTGATGAGGCCAAGCGCGGTCAGATAGAGCTGGAAGTCGCCGGCGGTCACCGGGGTTTCAGGAAGACGATCCGACACTGGCCGCCCCAGCGCCGCGGTGATCGCGCGCGCGGTGCGCAATGGCAGGGACTTGGCCGCGCCAGGAGCGCTCGACAAGGTCTCGCGGAAAGTGGCCTCCTTGGTGCTGGCATCGATCAGCTTTGCGGACAGCGTGACTTGCTCAGCGCCCACTTTGAGCGAGCCGACCCAGGCGTAATCCGCTCCCAGTCGCCGACAGATTTCATCCGCGCTGAGCCCTTGCTCGCTCAATTGGCGGGCGCTTTCGCTGCTGGTGACTTCCATGCGCCCGACCCGCGCCAGCTGCGTGCGCAATTCCGCCTCAAGCCCGCGGGCGTAGAACGGGTCGACCCCCTCACCAGGCTTGAGCGGCAGCATTGCGACCCGGATGGGCGCAACAGGCGCGCTGGGCGCGGAGGGCCAGAGCGCAAAGGCACTGGTGATAGCGAGGATGAGCGCCACGATCCCGCACGCCAGAACAAGCCGTCCCGGGCGCTGGCTCAGCGTATCAGCGGTATCAGAGGCCGCTTGCGCCCGTTCGGGCGAAGCCTCGCTGGCGGGCGCACTGGCGGGCGCAGTGGCCGGTTCATTGGCCGGTTCATTAGGAGGGCTCCATTCGGGCGAGACCAGCAGACGGTAGCCGACCTTGGGCACGTTCTCGAGCCGCACATCATCGCCCACCACCTCTTTCAGAGCCGAGCGCAGCAGCGAGATCACGCGGTTGATCGAGCTTTCGCCGACCACGCGCCCTTCCCAGCATCGCTCGATCAGATCATCGCGCGACAAAATGGCGCCCGACGCCTCGCCCAGCGCGATCAGCACTTGCATGACCTTGGGCTCGATGACCTTGGAGCCGCCATCGCCTTCGAGAGTGCGCAGCGAAGGCGCAACGGCCAAGGGCCCCACCGCAAAGTCGGGCGTGCGCGCCAGATCGATCCGCCGCGTCTTGGCGGCGTCATCGATCGCGCTTTCAAACTCCTCGTCGGATATCCCGAGCGTCACACATCTTCCCCTGGGTTGCCGTGTTGATCCAGATCGTCCCTGACGCGCGATTCTGAACCACGGCACCGCCATATTCAGCAAAGCAGGCACAAATGTCACCCGAATCTGCGCATCATAAGGTTTTCATAAGCGCAAAATCACTGAAATAGCTCCGTTTGTGCGCGGCACGATAAGCTTGAACGCGACATTCTCCTGCTCATCCAGATGGCATTGTCGTTGCATTCGCAGGCGGTGTCTTCTGGTTCCACAGTCGGGAGAAAAACCATGATCACGTTCAAGACCCTTACCACCAGCGCCGCCTGCCTTACTTTCACCGCTGCGCTTGCAACCGCAACAGTGGCCCATGCCGGGCCCTCAGAGGCCCCAAAAGGGCAAACCGTAGAGGTTACCTATGACGACCTAAACCTCGCTTCAAAGGCGGGTCAGGATATTCTGGATCGACGGATTAAGAACGCTGCTGAAAAAGTATGCGGGCTCGAGAATGGAATGCTGAGCACCGATTTTAAGGTGCGCTCGTGCCGACGTGACACAGTTAAAGCGGCTTCGGCATCGCGCGATCTTGCAATTGCCGAATACACGCAGAACCGGCTGGCAAGGGCCAGCCAGAAGGCGCTTCGGATGTCAGCACAGTAAGCGCCAAACACCCCCTTTTTGGTTCAGGGGCGAAATCTTACCCTCGCTCCAGATGCCGGGCCCCCTCAGTCAACCGGGGTCCGGCATCGTGCGATAAATCGAACCAAAAACGGCATAAAATGGCGAAAAACCGTCAAAAAAGCGCCTAACCTTTAGAAAAACTAAAGTCGTCAAACTAGGGAGAACCCGTATTCTGAGCCCCTCTTTGTCAGTCTTCCGCCGTGTCCTTTGGGTCGCGCCTGGGTCTCAGTGTAGGCTGCAAGGAAGACCCTGCGCGAGGGGTTGGCTCCCCCGCCCCTCGCGCACTTCATTCCCTTTTAATGAGCTCAGTTTCGCGTGATCAGAGCGCGGGCGCCTTTGGCACCCAGCCAATCTGCCTCGACACCCCATGCACGCGCGATGATACTCGGCTCCAGCGCTGTCACCGGATCACCTTCCGCGATCTTCTCGCCTTCGCTCAGGACAATCACGCGATCGGCATGGTTCATCGCAATCGCCAGATCGTGCAGGACCAGCACAACCCCCTGCCCCGCGCCCGCGCAACTGCGGAAGTGAGCGATCATTTTAAGCTGATGCGCCAGATCGAGCGCAGCCAGCGGTTCATCCGCCAGGATCCAGTCGGGTTGCCCTGCCAAGACGCGCGCAAGAAGCGCCCGCGCCCGCTCTCCTCCGGAAAGGCTGCTCACCGGACGATCGCGCAATTCCTCCAACTGCGCGGCGGCCAAGGCGCTTTCGACTGCGCCGCGCCCCTGCTCGCTGGCGCCATCGCGGTGCGGATACCGGCCCAGCCCAACAAGGCTCTGGACGGATACATTCCAGGCAATATCGCTCCCTTGCGGCAGATATCCCTGCGCGCAGGCACGTTCCCTTGCCGAAATCCCGCACAAGGGCGCATCGGCCAGAAGAACGCGGCCTTCTTTCGGTTCGAGCAATCCGGCGAGCGCCATGACAAGGCTGGATTTGCCCGCCCCATTGGGGCCGCAGATCGCGGTGACGGTGCCGGGTTCCAGACGGGTTGTGAGCGAGTGGAGCACCCTCTTGCCGCCACGCAAGACCGAGATGTTCTGGGCTGAAAGCGTCTTCATCACACAAGCCCTTTGCGCATGCGCAGCAATAGCCAGAGGAAGAACGGCGCGCCGATCAGCGATAAAGCGATGCCCAGCCGCAGCTCGGTCACAAAGGGCAAGATGCGGACCGCCATATCCGCTGCCAGAACGAGGCAAGCACCAGCCAACGCGCTCGGCAGAATGAGGCTGGAGGGAAGGCGGTCGGTCAGCGGTCGGACAAGATGCGGAACGATCAGCCCCACAAAGCCAATGATCCCGGCCACCGCGACGCTTGCTCCAACGGTTAGGCCAATGCCGGCGATCAACAGCCACAAAAGCCCGCGCGGGTCGACACCCAGCGAACGCGCTGCCGCCTCGCCCAAAGTCAGCGCGTCGAGCGAGCGCGCTGCAAGTGCGAGGGCGACTACCCCAGCCGTCACAAGCGGCGCGGCAATCCAAACCTCGTTCCAAGAGCGATCCGTCAGTGCGCCATTGAGCCACATCACGATCTGCGAGAGCGCAAAGGCATTGGGCGCCATGGTGATCGCCAGAGCGGTCAACGCGCCTGCAAGGCTGGCAATCATCAGCCCCGCGAGAGTGAACAGCGCGATGGAGCCACCCGCTCCCGCTGCGCCATCGCCCAGCGATCGGCCTGCGATAAGCGCCAGCAATCCCATGGCCAGACCCGCTCCGATCAACGCAAAGACCGGTAGGCTCCAAGCAGCAAAGGGCTGCGGCAGGATTGCTCCAAACCAGAAGCTTGCGACCGCTCCCAAAGCGGCCATAGGGGCAATGCCGAACAGGCCGGGGTCCGCGAGGGGATTGCGCAAATAGCCTTGCATCGCCGCACCCGCTGCACCCAGCCCTCCGCCTATCACCACGGCCAACACCGCGCGCGGCAAGCGTAACTCCATCAGGATGAGTGCCGCGCTGGGCGTGGTGGTGGTGCCGGCAAGAGGATCGATCCAGACACGCCCCGCGAGCAAAGAAAGCGGGAAGAGAACCGCAAGAAGGACGGCAAAAACTATGCTTGCCCGTTTCATGGCGAGGTTCATTGCGGGCCATCCTCAAAGCTGCGGCGCAAAGCGTGAAGCTCGGCGCGAGCCTTTGAAATGCTGGGCCCGCCGCAATAGAACAGGTTCGGGTCAAAGAATTGCACGCGCATGCCTTTTAGGTGATCGAGCGCCGGGTGCTGCTGGCCTGCACTCTCCCCAGCGATCAACAGCAAATCGGGCGGGTCGGCAAGCACTTGCTCAAGCGAGACATAATCGGCTTGCTTTAATCCCAGCGCAGCGGAATGGCTATCGAAGCCCTCCTGTTCGAGAATCTGTGATATGAGGGTCTCTTGGCCCGCCACGATCTGCCCAGCCTGCCAAAGCAGGACCGTCGGGTTTTCAGACTCATCTCGCCCGGCCTTTAACGCGGAAGCCCAGAGGCTCTTCTGCATGGTGCGGATCAGCTGCGATCCCGCTTCGGGTCGGCCTGCCAGATCGGCCATGCGATCAATCTGCGCAGCGCTTTCATCAACGGTTCCGGGGCTAGCGAAACTCTCAATCCGAAGGCCTGCTCGCTCCAATGCCGCTTTGGTCGCCAGAGGAAGAAAGACGCTCGCCAGAACAATATCCGGTTCCAGCGCGATGATCTCCTCCGCCGTGCCGCTGGTGGAGGCAAAGCGGCTGGCCATCTCAAGCCCGATCGACGAACCGCCCGGCTGATGGCTGTAGTGGGAGATCGCCAGAACCTGATCTGCATCAGCGACTTCCAGCAGGATTGCATCGAGGCACGGATTGAGACTGACAAAGCGCGCGGTACCGGCCTCGTTCGCAAAGGGCTGATCACCCGGCGCACACCCTGCCAACAGCGTTAAAGCAGCCAGCACGCCCATTACTTTTGGAAGACCCCACCTCACAATAATGGCTGCGATAGGCACGCCAGAAGGAACGGGCAAGCGCAGGCTTGTGGAAGCGGTTAACACCTTAAGCGTGATTGTTCGGTTTCGGGACGCCTGGTTCGCTTGGCTCGCGCCGGGTCATCCCATTCGATACGCGCCTGGGCGCGCTATGACGACACGACGCACTTCGATCCTGGACCGCACAAATTTCGGCCCGCCTCCCGCCATCGAGCTGGGCGGCACTGCTGCGCCTGTTCGCCAACCTCGCGCCATTTCGACCACCACGCCAAGGTCCGCGGCGCGGGCTAAGCCGTCGCGGGGCCCAAATTGTGCCCCAGAACCGGCACCTCAGATCGATACCAGCCCTTCACAATCCTCCTTTTCACTGAAGAAGCGCTTGGCATTGCTGCTCGCCATCATTGCCGTTCCTGCCGTCGCCGCGCCGGGCGACTTTGGCGCGATTGCAGGCGATGCTCCATTTGATGCGACCGCCGAGGAAGTCAGTGACGCAGCACGCGATGCGCTGCCCTTTGAGAAGCCGGGGATGAGCTTTCCGGGCTCTGCGTTCTATTACCTCGCCGATCCGCCAGCCGAGGCTTTGGTAGCTTTGCCAAAAAGCAATCCCAATCAACGCGGCGCAGAAGGTGGGCGGGAAATCGGCGCGCTGATTGATGCAGGCCCAGCCGCAAGCCCCTTTACGGGAGCCGGACTTGGCCTTGCAAAGGCGCAAGACTGTCTCGCGCAGGCCGTCTGGTACGAAGCGGCAAGCGAAAGCGAAGCAGGCCAGAGAGCCGTCGCTCAGGTCGTGCTCAACCGGGTAGCCCATCCCTCTTGGCCCGCAAGCGTTTGCGGCGTGGTCTATGAAGGATCGAGCCGCTCGACGGGCTGTCAGTTCTCCTTCACATGCGATGGCAGCCTTAATCGCAAAACTGGCGGCGATGGTTGGAGACGGGCTCAGAAAATCGCGCGCGAGGCGTTGGGCGGCAAAGTCTATGCTCCCATCGGCCATGCCACCCATTATCACACGCTTTGGGTCGATCCCTATTGGGCAGACAGCCTTGCGCATGTCGGCACAATCGGCGCGCATCGCTTCTATCGCCAACGCGGCCGCGCAGGTGAAAAGTCAGCGTTCAACGAAAGCTATGCGGGCGCGGAACCGGGCATTGCGGAGGCGGTACAGACGTCCACGCCTTCAGGCAAAACCCCGGTCGAGACGTTGATCAGCGTGCAGCCCGCCCTTCCCGTTGCCGTTGATGATCTGGCTCCTGCTGAGGTTGGTTCGCCGCTGCTCGATCAAACAGACCCGGTCACAGCCGAAAACCTCGCAAATCCGGCTCTGGGTTCAGCGGGTCAGGCGCGCCAAGAATTTGCCAAGGCTGGTCAGTGGAAAGTTGATCCCGCCACTTTGAACCTGTCCTCCGAAGATGGACCCTCTGATCCGCCGGAGGACTGATAAGTTCCCTTCGCAGCTTCGCGTAAAGGGGCGGAAATTCACGGTTAACCGGCCCTAAACCGTGTCCCAACACCAAGCATTAGCGCGCTCACGACTATTACCTGAACCTGAGACATTACCCCACCACTCATTGGGTTCAGGTGCGCGCTCAGGCGACGATTGCAATCGAAGCCACGAGACACGCTGCGCCTCTTTTCCGCGAGTGCACCAACCAGGATTGGCCTGAATGACGATCCATTTCGCCGCTGCCAAAACAGGCTCCCACGCCGCTGGTCGCGCCCCTGCCTGTCAGCCCATTGCTCGCGCTTTGGCGTGCCGGGCGATGGAGCGCGTGGCCAATGATGATGGACCACCACGCGAATCCAGAGGCCTTCATGACGAAGTGCTGCGCGCTGCCTTGCGCCACTTTGCCCAGCATGGCCTTGGAGCAGCGCGTGCGGCGCGAGCGCAGGCCGAAGCGGCATTCTTTGCTGGCGACCGGCAGGCTTATGAGTGGTGGCTCGGGATTACCCGGACACTGGATCGCCGGCTTGCTCAGGAAGCCTCACGCATGGGCGCGTTTGAAGTGCACAGCACGTCTGATTGACCTTGCGCAGGCCAAGCAAGAGCAAGCGGGTGCACCCGCTGCAACACAGCCGAAAATCCGCACAATCCCGCCGGGAAAAACGGTAAGCATAGCATTAACTTGAGCTTGACCTCTTGCTGATACGGCAAGGCACCATGAACGTGGACCAGCTTCTCGCCGGACTTGGCTTACGGCTCGCGAAGCGGAAGCGAGGCGATCAGATAACTGCGCGCGTTCGCAGAGTGCTGGTTCAAACTCTTTATTCTCAACCCTTTAGCCTCGCCCTTGGCGCTGTCGCAGGCATATGCGCGACCGGAGTTTCTGCATGGGTATCCGGCCTGCCCCAAATCTGGATCGGCTGCGCTCTGCTTACTTTTGTCGCGATCATCAGGATTGCGTTATCCGTGCATCTGTTCTCAAGCAAGCGGGGCACCAGCACGAACCTGCTGGAAATTGTCTATGAGATCGGCGCGTTCACCTATGCGCTGATCCTCGGCATGATCGCCGCGATGACATTGTGGTTTGATGCCGGACAAGAAGCGCAAGTGATGATGGTTGCCAATGCGCTTTGTTATGGCGTCGGGGTTTCCGCACGCAATGCTGGGCGCCCGACAATCGCGATGGGTCAGCTAGTTCTGGTGTGTTTGCCGATCATTGTCGCATCGATTGCTTTGGCCAGTCTCGTTTCGCTGACGCTGCTTTTGACGATCGTCTTTCTGATCCCGGCCATGGCCTCAATCTCGCTCAATATCTTTAAAGTGCTGCGCGATTCGATTGCCGCTGCCGAAACCAGCGCGCAGCTGGCCGACAAGATGCAGACCCTGGCGCGCACCGATGTCGTGACCGGTCTCGCCAACCGCGCGGGGCTCAATCATGCCATGGTCGAGACGCTGATGGAGGTCGATGAGGACAGTAGCTTTGCGCTGTTCTGGATCGACCTGGACCGGTTCAAGGAAGTGAACGATCTGCTTGGCCACCCTGTTGGCGACCGCGTGCTGCTAGAGATTTCGCGCCGTCTCAAGGATGTGTGCCCCGAAAATTCGACCGTATCCCGCTTTGGCGGCGACGAGTTTATCCTCTTTTGCGAGGTCACGGATCGAAAGGATGCTGAGCGCATTTCCAGCGAGATCCACGCAGAGATCATGCGCACGATCAGCGTCGACGGGGACAGATTGGAGGTCCGCGCATCTTTGGGCGTCGCTCTGCTGCCCGATGACGGGCTGGATGCAGACACGCTGATGCAGCGTGCTGACCTTGCCCTGTATCATGCGAAAGTGGGCGGAAGAGCGCAGACCTGCTTTTTTGCTTCATCAATGACGCGCGATCTCGTGCGGCGGCGCGAGATTGAGGGCGAACTGCGCAAAGCGCTGCAACGCGACGAGCTGTCGATCTTCTTCCAACCCATCGTCGATCTGGAGAGCGGGAAAATCCGCACTTTCGAAGCGCTGGTCCGCTGGTTCCACCCGGAAAAAGGGGAACTGCGCCCGGATGAGTTCATACCGGTTGCTGAGGAATCGGGCGTGATCGTGACCCTTGGCAATTGGATCACCGCGCAGGCAGCGCGCATCGCAGCGCAATGGCCCGAAGACGTATCAGTGGCGGTCAACCTCTCACCGTTGCAAATTCGGGCACCTGGCGCAGCGCTCGGGATCAAGAACGCCTTGCGCGAAGCCGGCCTGGACCCGCATAGGCTAGAGCTCGAAGTTACCGAGAGCCTGTTCATTGACAACAATCACGCAACCGCCAGCTTCATCGAGGAACTGTCGGAAATAGGCGTGCAATTCGCACTCGACGACTTTGGCACCGGCTATTCCTCGCTCGGCTATATCAACACCTTCCCGTTCAAGAAGATCAAGGTTGATCGCAGCTTTGTCTCGGGCACACAGGTGGGTCGTAAAAGTGATGCGATTATCCGGGCCGTTGCCGAAATGGGCGCAACGCTGGAAATGGAGATCGTGGCGGAGGGGCTAGAGACCATTGAACAGGTCCAATCGGTGCGCGCAGCGGGCTGCTCGCTGGGTCAGGGTTTCTATTTCAGCCGCGCTGTCCCGGACTACCTCGCCGCGATGCTGATCGCGCAGGAACGCGAATCCGGTGATCGAACCGAGAACGTGCTGCTCGCCAAAGGCTGATTGCCGAAGCGCCGTTCAAAACCTCTCTCTGGGTAGGTAGTGGCTAGCTAGCAGGAGTGGCAAAGCTGTGAATTGAGTGATTTAATGATACTGCAAACCACTTGCAGATAAATCCACCATTTGCGACTTATTGATGGTTGCAAAGCCATTTCGACAAGCCTACTCCGCCCGCTGAAGCCAATGCAACGCCGCTACGGGACGGGGGCAGGCATGAGCCGCTGGCATCCAGACGGATGCAAGGGGCGCTTCGCACGGACAGTCTGCCGTCCCGAGGGATCTGGGAAGGATATCTGACTTTATGGCCCGCAAGAAAATCGCGCTTATCGGTTCTGGTATGATCGGGGGCACGCTTGCCCACCTCGCCGCCAAGAAGGAAATGGGCGACATCGTCCTGTTCGACATTGCCGAAGGCATGCCGCAGGGTAAAGCGCTCGACCTGTCGCAATGCGGCCCGATCGAAGGCTTCGACGCGAAGATCACCGGCTCCAACGACTATGCCGATATCGCTGGCGCGGACGTTGTGATCGTCACCGCAGGCGTTCCGCGCAAGCCGGGGATGAGCCGCGACGATCTGCTGGGCATCAACCTCAAGGTGATGAAAGCGGTCGGCGAAGGCATCAAGAACAACTGCCCTGACGCCTTCGTGATCTGCATCACCAACCCGCTCGATGCGATGGTCTGGGCGCTGCGCGAATTCTCCGGTCTGCCGCACAATAAGGTGGTCGGCATGGCGGGCGTTCTGGACAGCGCGCGTTTCGCGACCTTCCTCGCATGGGAGTTCGATTGCAGCGTCAAGGACGTCAACGCATTCGTTCTGGGCGGCCACGGCGACACGATGGTCCCGGTCCTCAGCTACTCGACGATCAACGGCATCCCGGTGAAGGACATGGCCAAGATCAAGGGCGTTTCCGAAGATCGTCTCGACGAAATCGTCAAGCGCACCCGCGCCGGCGGCGGCGAGATCGTGAAGCTGCTCGGCAACGGCTCGGCCTATTACGCCCCCGCCACCAGCGCGATCGCGATGGCCGAAGCGTATATCGGCGACCAGAAGCGCATCCTGCCCTGCGCCAGCTACGTTGAAGGCAAATACGGCCTCGTCGGCATGTATGTCGGCGTTCCTACCGTCCTGGGCTCAGGCGGCACCGAGGACGTGGTCGAAATCGAGCTGAGCGACGAAGAGAAGGCGAACCTCAAGGTCAGCACCGACGCGGTCGAGGAATTGCTTGAGGCGTGCAAGGCGCTGGATGACTCGCTTGCTTAAGGCTGCTCACGTTCTGGCATTTGCACCCGCTGCGCTGGCCTTGATGGCTGGCTCGGCGGCCCATGCGCAAAGCGACCAGCGTCGACCATACAGCGATAGCCGGATCCATCCTGACAGCATCATGTATCCACTAGATAGCAGCGATGGGAAGACAGTTGTTCCGCCGCCACCAATAGTCTCAATGCCAATGCCTATGCCGTCATCCACGTCGGTAAGGCGCGAGCGGGAGCCAGAAGCCCTACCCGACCCCCAAAGCACGGCCAGCATGGTTGCTGCAGTGGGCACGTGCTTGAAAGTGCTGCAACCTGGATACGAGCTCAATCTGAAATTGCTGGTCGACAATTCTTGGGGCTTCACTCAGCCTGTTCAAACCCGCAGTGCGATCGGGGAATATGAGAAAGTCGACTACATCAAAGACAATCTCACAATCTCACTCCGGGATTTCGGCGACCGGGTCATCTGCCGCGTAGGTGGCATGATCGAAGACCAAGAGCAGTTTGCGGATATCAGAGAGCAGCTCACGCAAACTCTTGGCGCGACACCAATGGCGGAAACTCGAGGCTACGAATTGGCCGCTCAGTTAATGGCTGAACGCCAGCCCAATAGCAGCATCGGTAATGTCTACATCATCGGTGAGCATTTGATTGAGATTGCGACAACTGAACAAGACTTAAGCCGCACCGGCATTAGTGGGGCTGGCGTTGAGACGTTTGCGTTTCTGACCTCTACGCCTACCGCCGCGAATATGCGAAAACTCAACGAAGCTATTCTTAATCAGTAGGAACGACATTTATGAGCATCCTCGTAAACAAAGACACCAAGGTCATCACCCAAGGGATGACCGGCAACACCGGCACCTTCCACACTGAGCAGGCGCTTGCTTACGGCACGCAAATGGTCGCAGGGGTAACCCCCGGTAAAGGCGGGACCGAGCATATCGGCCTACCGCAGTTCAACACCGTCGCCGAAGCCAAGGAAGCGACCGGCGCGACCGCCACGTGCATCTACGTGCCCCCACCTTTTGCCGCTGATGCGATCTGTGAGGCTATTGATGCCGAAATGGAGCTCATCATCACCATCACCGAAGGCATCCCCGTGCTCGACATGGTGCGCGCCAAGGCGGCTCTAACGGGCTCCAAGTCGCGCCTGATCGGGCCGAACTGCCCCGGCGTGCTGACGCCGGATGAGTGCAAGATCGGCATTATGCCCGGTTCCATCTTCAAGAAGGGCAGCGTCGGCGTTGTCAGCCGTTCGGGCACGCTCACTTACGAAGCCGTGCACCAGACGACCGCCGTTGGCCTTGGCCAGACGACCGCGGTTGGCATTGGCGGTGACCCGGTGAACGGCACCAACTTTATCGACGTGCTCGACCTGTTCCTCGACGACCCCGAAACCAAGAGCATGATCATGATCGGCGAGATCGGTGGATCGGCTGAAGAAGAGGCCGCTGAGTTCCTTAAGGCCGAAGCTGCCAAGGGTCGCTCCAAGCCTACCGTCGGCTTTATCGCAGGCCGCACGGCGCCTCCGGGCCGCCGCATGGGCCACGCTGGCGCGATTGTGTCAGGCGGCAAAGGCGGCGCGGAAGACAAGATCGCGGCGATGGAAGATGCGGGCATCCGCGTCAGCCCCTCACCGTCCGAACTCGGCATCACGCTCGATGCCATGTTGAAGGAACTCGCGTGAACGCGAGCGGGCTGAAAGAAATGGCCTGAGGCTAACACCAATGCGCGCCGGGTAACCTCTCGGCGCGCCTTCTCCTCCCCGGGACACACATCATGAACGAGCAAAACACAAACTTCATCCCACAGCTCACCGATCAGGAAGGTCCGCAGCCCGGTCCGTCCTGGGGGAATACGAAGTGGCTCGATCAACTGGCGGATGGCGAAGGTGACCTCGCCAGCGCGATGGACCCGACCCAGATGACGCTCGAAGAGCTCAAGGGGAAGATCGACAAGGCCGCCAAGAAAGCGGGCAAGCCGCTCGACAAAGACGCGCTTCAGCACGCCGCCGATATCTCGAACAAGGCGATGACGCTGGTGCGGCTCTACCGTGTGCGCGGGCATATGGCAGCAGAGCTCGATCCGCTGGGCCTTTCGACCAAAGTTGGCGACGCTCAGGATCTGACGCTCGAATATCACGGCCTTGCCGGGACTGAGAATGAAGACGTCTATGTCAGCGACGTGCTGGGCCTGGAATGGACCACAATCGGCAAGCTGCACCAGCGCCTGAAAGAGGTGTATTGCGGCAAGGTTGGCCTCGAATACATGCATATCGCCGACACGCAGGAGCGTCGTTTCCTGCAGGACAAGTTCGAAAGCCCCGGCGATACGATCCAGTTTACTCCCGAAGGCAAGAAAGCGATCCTCGCTGCTGTTGTCCGCGGGGAGCAATATGAAGAGTTCCTGGGCAAGAAATATGTCGGGACCAAGCGCTTTGGTCTCGATGGCGGGGAATCCATGATCCCGGCATTGGAAGCCGTCATCAAGCATGGCGGCAGCGCGGGCGTGCGTGAAATCATTTACGGCATGGCGCACCGGGGCCGTTTGAACGTGCTCGCGAATGTGATGGCCAAGCCTTACAAGGTGATCTTCCACGAATTCTCCGGCGGCTCTGCCAATCCTGAAGATGTGGGCGGTTCGGGCGATGTAAAATATCACCTTGGAACCAGCACCGATCGCGAATTTGACGGCATCAGCGTGCACATGTCGCTGACCCCCAATCCCAGCCACCTTGAGACGGTCAACCCCGTGGTGCTCGGCAAGAGCCGCGCGCAGCAGGCCATCCGCGATGATCTGGAAGAGAAGAACTCCGTTCTGCCCGTCCTGATCCACGGCGATGCGGCCTTTGCGGGTCAGGGCGTGGTGTGGGAGAGCCTCTCACTATCAGGCGTGCCCGGTTACGATACGGGCGGCTGCATCCACTTCATCATCAACAACCAGATCGGATTTACCACTTCTCCGAAGTTTGCTCGCTCCTCGCCGTATCCAAGCGACGTTGCCAAGGGCATTCAAGCGCCGATCCTGCACGTCAATGGCGATGATCCCGAAGCGGTGACCTTTGCCTGCAAGCTGGCGGTCGAATACCGCCAGAAGTTCGGCCGCGATATCGTGATCGACATGTGGTGCTACCGCCGGTTTGGTCACAATGAGGGCGATGAGCCCAAATTCACCCAGCCGCTGATGTATGACAAGATCCGCAAGCATCCCAAGGTCAGCGTGCATTATGAAAACCGCCTGATCGAAGAAGGCGTAATTGATGCCGGTCACCGTGACAGCGTGGCGACCGAATTTGTCACTGACCTCGAAGCGGAATTCGAAGCGGCCAAAAGCTACAAGCCCAATGACGCCGATTGGTTCGGCGGGCGCTGGTCAGGCCTGAACAAGCCTGCTGATCCCGAAACCGCACGGCGCAATATCGAGACCTCGATCGAACCCAAGATGTTCGACAAGCTTGGCGAGGTTCTCACCACGCCCCCCGACGATCTGACGATCCACAAGACGCTGGGCCGGGTGCTGGGCGCCAAGGGCAAGATGTTCGAGACCGGCGAAGGCTTTGACTGGGCCACCGCCGAAGCGCTCGCTTTCGGCAGTCTTGTGATGGAAGGCTATGGCGTGCGCCTGTCGGGTCAGGACTCAGGCCGCGGCACCTTCTCACAGCGCCACGCTGTGTGGGTCGATCAGACCGATGAGCGCAAATATATCCCGCTCTCGACACTGCCGCATGGCAAGTTCGAGGTCTATGACAGCACCCTGTCCGAATACGGCGTGCTGGGCTTTGAATACGGTTTTGCGATGGCCGATCCCAAAAGCCTCGTCATGTGGGAAGCGCAGTTTGGTGACTTTGCCAATGGCGCTCAGATCATGATTGACCAGTATATCGCGGCCGGCGAGGCCAAGTGGCTGCGCGCCAATGGCCTCGTATTGCTGTTGCCGCATGGCTATGAAGGTCAGGGGCCTGAGCACTCCTCGGCGCGTCTGGAGCGCTTCCTTCAGCTGTGTGCGGATGACAATATTCAGGTCTGCAACATTACGACGCCGGCAAACTACTTTCATGTGCTGCGCCGCCAGATGCTGCGCCCGTTCCGCAAGCCGCTGGTGATCATGACGCCCAAATCGCTGCTGCGTCACCCGATGGCGAAGTCCCGACGCGAGGAATTCCTTGGCGACTGGCAGTTCAAGCGGATCAAGTCTGACCCTGCGATGGAAACCGACACCGCCGCCGATGCCAAGATCAAGCGTCTGGTCCTGTGCTCAGGCAAGGTTGCCTATGACCTGATCGAACAGCGCGATGCCAAGGGGCTGGACGATGTCTCGATCGTGCGCATCGAGCAGCTTTACCCCTTCCCCGGCGATCCACTGGCCTTGCGTATTTCACGCATGACCAATCTGGAAACCGTCGTCTGGTGTCAAGAAGAGCCCAAGAATAACGGATCCTGGTTCTTCGTGGAAAGCCAGATCGAAGAATCGCTCTCTAAAGGCGGCCATGCAGGCAAGCGCCCGATCTATGCCGGTCGCGACGCCTCGGCTTCGCCCGCCACAGGCCTCGCCAGCCGCCACAAGGCGCAACAGGAACATCTCATCGCAGAGGCACTTGGCCTCGCCGACAAGTCATAAAGCTAGGGACCACACATCATGGCCACTGAAATCACCGTCCCCGTACTGGGCGAATCCGTAACCGAAGGCACAATCGGCGAATGGCTCAAGCAACCCGGCGATGCGGTTGCCGTCGATGAACCGATTGTTTCGCTGGAGACTGACAAGGTCGCGGTTGACGTGCCCTCGCCCGTTGCTGGCGTGATGAGCGAGCACAAGGTGGCCGAAGGCGACACCGTCGAAGTTGGCGCTGTGATCGCGATCATCGAGGAAGGCGCTAGCGCGTCAGCTGCTCCTGCGGCTGCGAAGGCTGAGACGCCCGCTCCGGCTCCTGCGGCCACCAAGGAAGCGCCGTCCGAAGACCTCGCAGCAGCGGCAGCGACGCTCTCGCCTGCCGTTCGTCGTGCAGTGCTGGAACACGGCGTTGATCCAAGCACGATCAAGGGCACTGGCAAGGATGGCCGCCTGACCAAGGAAGACGTGATCGCTGCGGCCAAGGCTAAGGGCGATGCACCCACCCCTGCTCCGACGCCTGCTCCTGCTGCGGCTCCCGCTGGCGCAGCTGAGCCAACCGCCGGTCGCAATGAAGAGCGCGTCAAGATGACACGCATGCGCCAGACCATCGCCAAACGCCTGAAAGGCGCGCAGGACAACGCCGCGCTGCTCACCACTTTCAACGATGTCGATATGACCGCCGTCATCGAAGCGCGCACCAAGTACAAGGACCTCTTCGCCAAGAAGCACGATATTCGCCTTGGTTTCATGGGCTTCTTCGCAAAGGCCGCCTGTCTGGCGCTGAAAGACGTACCCGCGGCCAACGCCTATATCGAAGGCGATGAGATCGTCTATCACGACTATGTCGATATCTCGGTCGCCGTCAGCGCGCCCAATGGCCTTGTCGTTCCTGTCATCCGCGATGCCGACAAGAAGGGCTTTGCCCGCATTGAAAAGGACATTGCGGACTTCGGCAAGCGCGCCAAGGAAGGCTCGCTCACCATGGCCGATATGACCGGCGGCACCTTCACCATCTCGAACGGCGGCGTGTTCGGATCGCTGATGAGCACCCCGATCATCAACCCGCCGCAAAGCGCCGTGCTGGGCCTCCACCGCATCGAGGATCGCCCCGTGGCGATCAATGGCGAGGTGGTGATCCGACCGATGATGTATCTCGCGCTGTCCTACGATCACCGCCTGATCGACGGCCGCGAGGCGGTGACGGCGCTCAAGATCATCAAGGAAGCAATCGAAGACCCCACCCGGATGCTGATTGATCTTTGATCGCGTAAAGCGTGATCGCACCCCATGCTCGTCAGTTTACGCACCTATGTCTATCTCTGGCTGCAATGGCTGCGGCTCAAGTGGTTGCGTAAAGTGTGGGGGATGAACCTTGGATCGGCTGTGCGGATTTCCGGCAAGGCGCGGCTCGATTATTCCCATCCCAAGGGGATCTATATCGGCGATTACACGATCCTGACCCCGGGCGTGCAGGTCTTCACCCATGACTTTGTGACCAAGCGGCATGAGGACACGCGGATTGGCTCGCACTGCTTTATCGGTGCCAACGCAATCATCTTGTGCGGCGTGACGATTGGCGATCGCTGCGTGGTCGCGGCGGGATCGGTGGTGACCGAGGATGTGCCGGGCCGTTCGATGGTCGCCGGCAACCCTGCCAAGATCGTCAAATCCGGGATCAAAGCCGGCCGTTACGGGCGCACCGTGCCCTGGGCCATCGACTACGACTAAAACAGCAATGGAAGTGCCGCCCAACACCTCCTAGATAAGCGGCAAGAAACGAATTTAAGGAACGGGATCAAACAAATGGCTGACCACTCCTACGATTACGATTGTCTGGTTATTGGCGCTGGCCCGGGTGGCTATGTCGCGGCGATCCGTGCGGCGCAGCTTGGCCTCAAGACCGCATGCGTGGAATCGCGCGAGACCCTTGGCGGCACCTGCCTCAATGTCGGCTGCATCCCGTCCAAGGCGCTGCTCCACGGATCGGAACTCTATGATCACGCCAAAAGCGGTCACATGGCGACCTGGGGTCTGGGCGGTGAAGTCACGCTCGATCTTGGCCGCATGATGGAAGAAAAGACCAAGGCAGTGGGCGAGCTTACCGGCGGGATCGAGTTCCTGTTCAAGAAAAACAAGGTCACCTGGCTCAAGGGCCTCGGCTCCTTCGTTGATGCGCACACCGTCAAAGTCGGTGAGGAAACGGTCACCGCGAAAGACATCGTCATCGCCACCGGCTCCAGCGTCACCCCCCTGCCCGGCGTTGAAGTCGATAACGCCAAGAAGCGTATTGTGGACAGCACCGGCGCGCTCGACCTCGAAGAAGTTCCCGAGCATCTTGTCGTTATCGGCGGCGGTGTCATCGGCCTTGAACTGGGCAGCGTGTGGCGGCGTCTCGGCGCGAAGGTAACCGTGGTCGAATTCCTCGATAAGCTGCTCCCCGGCATGGACGAGGAAGTGCGCAAGGAAGCGGGCAAGATCTTCAAGAAGCAGGGCATGGAAATGATGCTCGGCCACAAGGTCACCGGCGCAAGCGTCAAGGGCAAGAAAGTCACCCTCACTATCGAGAAATCGGCCGGCGGGGATGAGCAGACGATTGAGGCCAGCCACGTCCTCGTTTCCATCGGTCGTCGCCCCAACACCGAAGGTCTGGAGCTCGATCGCGCAGGCCTGCAGCTCGACAATCGCGGACGGGTCGAGATCGATCACGATTTCAAGACCCCGGTTGGCAATATCTGGGCGATTGGCGATGTCGTCAAAGGCCCGATGCTGGCACACAAGGCCGAGGATGAAGGCATTGCCGTAGCCGAGAACATTGCCGGGCTCACCGGAATTGTGAACCACGATGTGATCCCCAATGTCGTCTACACCGCCCCTGAAATCGCAGGCGTTGGCCTCACGCAAGAGGAAGCCATCGAACGCGCAGGCGGCGACAAGAAAGCGATCAAGGTCGGCAAGTTCCCGATGATGGCGAACAGCCGCGCCAAGGCGAACCGCGACACCGATGGCTTTGTGAAGGTGATCGCCGATGCGGAAACCGACCGCGTGATCGGCGTGTGGATGGTCAACACTTTGGCTGGAACGATGATCGCGCAGGCGGCGCAGGCGATGGAATTCGGCGCGACCTCAGAGGACATCGCCTATACCTGCCACGCGCACCCGACCCATGCCGAAGCCTTCAAGGAAGCGGCAATGGCGGTCACCGGCAAGCCGATCCATATGTGATCCAATCGTGCGAGAGATTTGATCTCTCGCACGGATTGCCGGAACTCGCTAACCTCTCCTTCAAACAGAGTGAGGGGAGAGAACACACATGGCCTATCCGCAATTGACAAGCGAGCCGGGCGCACTCGCAACGGCGGCGGCGATCCGCGCCGGAGAGATGTCGCCATTCGAAGCAGTTGATGCTGCGATTGCTCGCATCGAAGCGCTCGATGGGTCGGTCAACGCTGTGGTTGTGCGCGATTTCGACCGCGCGCGTGAGTCCGCCAAGGCGATGGATGCAAGCGAGGCGGGCCCGGCGCAGCCCCTGTTTGGCGTGCCGATGACGGTCAAGGAAAGCTTTGAGGTGGCGGGCCTGCAAAGCTGCTGGGGGCATGAGAAGCTGACCGATTACATCGCATCGCGCGACAGCGATCTGGTGCAGCGATTGAAAGCGGCAGGCGCGGTGATCCTCGGCAAAACCAATGTGCCAGTCGACCTGTCCGACTGGCAGAGCTTCAACCCCGCCTATGGCCGCACGTCCAATCCGCACAACACCGGACATTCTCCCGGCGGCTCGTCAGGCGGCGGCGCAGCGGCGGTGGCCAGCGGTATGGTGCCTTGCGAATATGGCACCGATATTGGCGGTTCGGTCCGCGTACCCGCCCATTTCTGCGGCATCTGGGGGCACAAGACGACGTGGGGCGTGATCTCCAAGCAAGGGCATGATCACCCGCTCATGGCCCGACGTCCGGGCTTTGTTGCGGCCCATGATGGCGCGCTCTCGATTGCCGGGCCACTTGCGCGCAATGCGGCTGACCTCGCCCTTCTGACGCAGATTGGCTCGCACTATCCTCTGGCGCGGTCGGGCAAGGCGCTGAAGGACTGCCGCCTGCTGGCGATCACCGACTATCCGGGTGCTCCCGTCGATGCGAGTGTCTCTGGCCCTATGGAGGCCGCCATCAACGCTCTGGTCGATGCGGGGGTCAGTATCGAGCGCAGCAGCGATTGCGTCCCCGATCTGGAGGAGCAGCAAGGCTGGTATATGCGCATGCTCAACACTGCCATGGCGCGCGGAGCACCGGCACCCAATGGCAAGAGGGCGAGCGCCACGGACTGGTTCGACATGCTCGATGCGCAAGCCGCCAAGGAGTTCGAATGGGCGCGTCTGTTCGAAGTCTATGACTTCGTCCTTGCTCCGCCCGCCCCGGTGCTGGCCGTTCCGCATGCCGATGGCCGCGTGTTTGACGGCACAATCAAGGTCAATGGCGAGGTTCTTCCCGGTGCAGCCGGCCTTGCCTGGGCGGGGATCGCAACCTTCCCCAACCTGCCTTCAACCATCGTGCCCATCGGTTCTGCGAGCTATGAAGGCGCCGAGCTGCCCTGTGGCATGCAAGTGATGGGACCGCAAATGGCAGACCTCGATTGCATCCACGCCGCCGAGCAGATCGGGAACATCTTGCACGGCTAAGCGCAAGCCGCCATGGGCGCTGACGATGCGATACTCACCGATCTTAAGAAGCCTTGCAAAATGGCATGTCTGGATGGGCTGGCTGGTCGGAGTACCAATCATGATCTGGCTCGCCTCAGGCCTGTTCATGACCTTGAAGCCCTTGCCCGAAGTGCGCGGCGAGCATCTGCGCCTCGACGCCGAAGCGCCTCAACCGCTCGTCATAGAAGGAAGTTCGTTAGCGACGCAGGACGCGAACATCAAAGACATGCGGCTGACGATGCAGGATGGACGCGCAGTCGCGATTGTTACCAACCTGGACGGGCAGACAAGCCGATTTGACTATGCAAGCGGTGAGCCGATCCCAGCCATTGACGCACAAGCGGCCCGCGCATTGATAGCCGAAAGGATCGTCGGCGGCGCAGATGTGCAGTCGGTCACCTTCTTTGCAAAGCAGGACGTCCCGTTTGATTTTCGCCGTCCTCTGCCCGTTTGGCGCGTGGCCTTGGAGGACGGCACCTATGTCTATGTTGGTCGAGACACCGGGCAGATCGAAGCGATCCGCACGCGCTGGTGGCGCTGGTTTGACTTTGCCTGGGGCCTGCACATCATGGACTTGTCTGAGCGCGACGATAACAGCCATCCGATCCTGATCGGCTTTGCCTCTCTCTCGCTTATCAGCGCCCTGATTGGCTGCATCCTGATGTTCCGCCGCCGCAAGGCAAGGCCCAAGGCGCCCGCATGAACGGCGCGATCCTTACCCCTATTCTCGACCTGCTCGATGTGATTGGCATTGCGATCTTTGCGCTCTCGGGCGCAGCCGTCGCTGCAAAGGAACGGCAGACCTTTGTCACTATGGCTTTTTTCGCGCTGGTGACGGGCGTGGGCGGAGGCACAGTGCGGGACCTTCTGATCGATGCTCCGGTGTTCTGGATCAGCGATGCCAAGGTCGCGGGCATTTGCCTGGGCTGCGCGCTGCTCGCCTGGTTTACGCCGGTGCGGCTGTGGCACGGCAAGGCGTTTGATATCGGAGATGGCGCGGGGCTGGCCGCTTATGCGGTGCTCGGCAGCGCCAAGGCGGTCGCCTATGGCGTGCCTCCTATCCCTGCGATCCTGATGGGGATCATCACAGGCTGCGTTGGCGGGATCATTCGCGATGTGGTGGCCGGGCGCCCTTCCATCATCATGCAACCCGAACTCTATGTGACAGCGGCAGCACTCAGTGCGGGCCTGACCGTCCTTTGCATGCCTTTAGCTGAAGCGATGGGTGTGGCCGCAGGCTGGGTCTGGGGCGCGGCCTTTCTGGCTGGTTTTGCTCTGCGCGCTGCCGCTATCCAGTTTGGGTGGGGTTTGCCGAGTTATGGCGCGGGGTCAGCGCCCGACCCGAAATAAAGCGCAGGCAGAGCCATCGCCCTGCCCGCGCTTTGATAGGTTTGTGTCGCTTTATTCCTCGCCGGGGAGCGGGCCGCCGGGATAGGCGGGCAAGCGGTTTGATGTCAGCGGAACAAGCGGCTGCGGCTCAGCGTCCGTGTCGGCCTGAGCAAAGCGCTGCACTTCGCCCTGCTGCTCAACACCTTCCTGCTGCTCTTCCAGAGAGGCGCGCGCATCGGCGTAGCGATCATCGCTCCACTGGCCTGCGAACTGCACGCCTGCGCCAACCGCACCGCTGCGGCTGACCCGGCCATAATTGATGTCGCTAATCCGGCCGTCATTGCCGATCTCACATCTGAAGCCAGAGCCATCAAAGATACTGCCAGAGACTATCCAGCCGCTTGAAACTCGCGTCGCGCTGTTCACGCTGTCCACCCGCACATCGCGCTCAATCACGTCGAGGCATTGTGACACGGCATTGTCGATGCCCGATCCGATGGAGGAACTGCGTGGATTGTTCCGGCGATCGTTGTCATCGCGGTCGTCACGCACTTCACGCTCGATTACGACAACGTCAGGATTGTTGCGCCGGCTGTTGTTCGCCGCACTTGAGGCAAGCGCCGCAATGCCGCCGATGATGACAGCTCCTGCCAGCACTGCGCCAGTATTGGCGCGGCGATGGCCGTACCAGCCACCACGCCAGCCGCGATAGCAGCCACGCCAGCCGCAGCGGCGCCAGTTGTAAACCTCTGCCTGCGGATCGCCGATGACAGGCGATGCGTTGTCTAGGAAAACCAATGAATTACCCGAAGCGGCACCTTGGACAGGGGCTTCGGGAAGGGATGCAGCGTGAGCCGGGGCGGTCAGCGAAAGTGCTGCGGCAAGACCGATCGCGCCGGCCAAGGGTGATGTGCGAGCCATAAAAGCTCCCTCCTGTTCAATCGTCTATAGAGGCGAGCGCCCACCAAACGCTCTGGATGACCCGTCGATTAACCCAGCCTTGATTACGCTTGGCTGAACCGACCGATGCCCTCTGCGACCCTCATGGCATATCTTCACACGAAATGGAATGCAGACGAGCGCCCCCACTCGCCTGCATTCCAGTTTTGCACCCAGTACCTTTCGGCATGTGCGCCGGATCAGCGTAGTCCACGCACTCCGTCAAAATCGATGAAGGGACGGCCCTGACCATCGAAGTAACAAGTGAAGCGACCACGGTCGAAATTGCGGCGGAAATTGCGGTTGCCTTCAACCTCGATGCGGCCTTCCACTCGAAAACCACGGCGGGTGCGGTCAACATCGCGGACGCGGGTCACATCGGCAAAGCGCCACCCGCCGAAACGGCGTGCCTGTCGCTCGGCTGCGCGGACGCAGCGATCGACGGCGCGGCGCGGGCTGATGCCGTAGGCTCCGCGATGATTGTAGCCGCGATGAGTGACGCGGCGGTGGTCGCGATCTCCATCAAAAGCACCTGCGAGAGCAGCAATGCCTCCGATAACGAGCGCACCTGCGATAACTTCTTCGGCACCGATGCCACCACGATCGCGGTGATTGTCGGCCATTGCCGGAGTTGCGGAAGCCAGGGCCATCGCGCCTGCCGCGACAGTCCCGAGAGCTCCCTTGGTGATGGTCTTTTTGAGATCAGTCATGGGTATCATCCTCGGGTTCAAGCCGGTGCGGGATTGCCCGGCCTTGAAACCCTATGTGGATGATTCGCCGTGAGGTGAGCCTGACTGAACCTTGCAGCCAACGTTCAGCTAAACACCTACTTATCTGAACACTATGTCAGACTGTCGCTGGAGGCACCAACGGCGAGCCCTGTAGCCGGACAAGACCTTCGAGAAAGTTTGACAAGACCTTCTAGAACACTCTGAGCGCCTCAATTGCTGATTATCAGCTCCCTCGCGCGCTTGCCAGGGCCGCCCGCGCTGTAGGTCAGCTCCACCTCCTCAATGTCGAACCTGCCGAACAATTCCCGCACTTCAGGCGTGTCGTTTAACGACAGAATAAAGCGCCCCTGAATGGCCTT
>JBCBMN010000029.1:0-23654 GCA_039822745.1 Pseudomonadota bacterium
CTTACGGGCTCGACTGATCGATAGGGAGATAGAGATATGCCACGCATCAAACGCGGTGTGACCACTCGCGCCAAGCACAAGCGGATCCTCGATCAAGCCAAGGGCTATCGCGGTCGCCGCAAGAACACCATCCGCATCGCCCGTCAGGCCGTGGAGAAAGCCGGTCAGTACGCCTATCGCGATCGCAAGGTGAAGAAGCGCAGCTTCCGTGCGCTCTGGATCCAGCGCATCAACGCGGCTGTTCGTCAGGAAGGTCTGACCTATTCGCAGTTCATGCACGGCGTTAAGCTGGCCGGCATTGAGCTGGACCGTAAGGTTATGGCTGATCTGGCCATGAACGAAGAAGCGGCGTTCAAGACGATTATTGCACAAGCGAAAGAAGCGCTTCCCGCGTAAATTTTCCAGCAGAGCTTTGAAACCGTGTGAAAGGGCGGCCTCGCAAGAGGTCGCCCTTTCGCGTTTCATTCTTGGCAAAACCTCGCCAATTGTATGGAATCGACATTGGTGTTGTAAGGAAGCGCCAATTTAGGCACATACGCCCGGATGGGGGGACTTCACATAGCAACACTTGGGTCATTGCAGGCGCCTGCGCGCTACACCGTGAGCAGCAATTTTCACGCGCCGCCTGAACAGTTCGACGGGTGTTTCACGACCTTCTACCACCTCTCTCTGGACGTGGAGAATGAGGGGACAATCGTCGACTACCTCCAGCCGGAATGGGGCAATATTCGTTTTTTCTCAGGCGGGCGTCCTAGTGGCCGGATCGGCGAATCAGTCGTGGAGGGCGCAAATTTTGCCGCAACCGGACCAAGCTCGCTCCCATGCCGCTTTGAACTTGGGACAGCCCGTATGTGGGGCATCGGGTTTCTTCCAATGGGTTGGGCGCGGTTTATCGAAGTGGATGCCTATGGCCTCGCCAACACTGTATGGGCAGGCGCCAAGCATCCTGCATTTGCGAAGTTTGACGTGCTTACCGAGGTCCTGACAGACCCATCTGCTTCGACTGAGGAGCAGCTGTCACACCTATCGGAACATTTGGAACGGCTGATGCGTCCAAGCCGGGATGAGGCCAAGATCCGGCGCGTGCATGAAGCGATGGTAGATGGCAGCTGCGCGACCGTCAGCGACTTGGCGAGCCAGTGTGCCATGAGCGTGCGAACGCTTGAGAGAGTGTGCCGCCGCTATTTCGGCTTTACGCCCAAGCTGCTCTTGCGCCGTCAGCGTTTCATGCGAAGCCTGACGAGCTACATGCTTCACCAAGGCTGCCGGTGGACGGAAGCCATGGACGCCGACTATCACGATCAAGCTCAGTTCACGCGCGAATTTCGCGAATTCATGACGATGTTGCCGAGCGATTATGCCGCGCTGGAGCACCCGATCCTGGCATCCTTCATGGAAGCGCGTGCGCGCGTATGGGGCAGTGCGGCGCAAACACTCGATGCGCCGGGTGATTGACGCAAGGCACTAGCTCGCTTTGAGCCTTTGCATCGCTGCGAGAATACCGCTAGCGGCGCGGGTGGCTATGGTCCCTGGGACGACAAATGACTGAACTGACAACTGACAAACAAGCCGCGCTCGATGCGATCGCTGCGGCAGATACGCTGGAAGCGCTGGATGAGCAGCGTGTGAGCGCCCTTGGCAAAAAGGGCTGGGTGAGCCTTGCTCTTAAGACGCTTGGCGCAATGAGCCCCGAAGAGCGCCAGGAGGCGGCGCCCGCCATTCAGGCTGTCCGGGCTGAGATCGCTGATGCAATCGAAGCGAAGAAAACTGCGCTTGAAGCCGCCGCTCTTGAAGCGCAGCTGGCCGCTGAGACCATCGATCTGACACTGCCAGCGCCCGAGGCTGCGCAAGGCTCGGTCCACCCCGTCAGCCAGGTTATGGATGAGCTGGCAGAGATCTTCGCTGATCTCGGCTTTGCGGTTGCCACAGGCCCGGAGATTGAGGACGATTGGCACAACTTCACTGCGCTCAACATGGACGAATCGCACCCGGCGCGGGCCATGCATGACACGTTCTACTTCCCGGACGCTGCGCCTGATGGCGGGCAAATGCTCTTGCGGACACACACTTCGCCTGTGCAGATCCGGACCAAGAAGGATGTTGCGGCCAAGAGCCAGGGCGGCGCGCCCATACGCATCATCGCCCCGGGCCGCGTTTACCGCTCCGACAGCGATGCGACGCACACGCCGATGTTCCACCAGGTCGAAGGGCTAGTGGTGGATCGCGACATCCACTTGGGCCACCTTAAATGGACGCTTGAGACCTTCTTCAAGGCCTTCTTTGAGCGCGAGGATATCGTCCTGCGCCTGCGCCCGTCCTACTTCCCGTTCACAGAGCCCAGCGTCGAAGTCGATGTCGGCTATTCGAATGAGGGCAATCGCCGCGTTGTAGGCGGCCACGGTGATGATGAGGGCCATGACTGGATGGAACTGGGCGGCAGCGGCATGGTCAATGCGCGCGTGCTCACCAATGCCGGATTCGACCCCAGCGAGTGGCAGGGCTTTGCCTTTGGCCTCGGGATCGACCGCATTGCTATGCTCAAATACGGGATGAACGATTTGCGCGCCTTCTTTGACGGCGATCCGCGCTGGCTGTCGCATTACGGATTCTCACCGTTTGACCAGCCTACCCTCTCTGCCGGTGTGGGAGCGCGCGCATGAAGTTCTCACTAACATGGCTCAAGGATCACCTCGAAACCGAGGCGACTTTGCAAGAGATACTCGATGCGCTGAACGCTATCGGGCTTGAGGTTGAAGGGGTGGAAGACCCCGCCGAGCTCCTCAAGGGCTTTCAGATCGCGCATGTGCTCTCTGCCGAGAAGCACCCCGATGCGGACAAGCTGCAAGTGCTGAAAGTGGATACCGGCGATGGAGATCCGCTTCAGGTGGTCTGCGGTGCGCCCAATGCGCGTGCAGGGATGAAAGGCGTGCTGGGCCTACCCGGCGCGGTGGTGCCGTCCAACGGTATGGAGCTGCGCAAAGCGGCGATCCGCGGTGTGGAATCGACCGGCATGATGTGCTCCGCCCGCGAGTTGGACCTTGGCGAAGATCACGACGGCATTATCGAGCTTCCCGATGATGCGAGCGTGGGCAAGAGCTTTGCCGACTATCAAGGTTCGGCGCCTGTCATCGACGTTGCAATTACCCCCAACCGGCCCGATTGCATGGGCGTCTATGGCATTGCTCGCGACCTTGCAGCGGCGGGTTTGGGGACGTTGAAGCCCATCGCGTTTCCGAAGTTCGAGGCATACGATCCTTGTCCTGTCGAAATCCGCACCGACGATCCTGAGGGCTGTCCGGCCTTCTATGGCCGCGTCATCACAGGCGTTACAAACGGACCCTCGCCCGACTGGCTGCAGCAGCGGCTGAAATCTGCGGGGCAGCGGCCAATCTCGCTGCTGGTGGACCTCACCAACTACCTGATGTTGGCCTTTGGCCGCCCGGCGCACGTCTATGACCTCGCCAAGCTATCAGGTGCAGTGGTGGCTCGCCGCGCAAAAGCGGGCGAGCGGGTGCTGGCGCTGAACGAGAAGACCTATACGCTTGATGACAGCATGGTCGTTATCGCTGATGATGAGCAGGTTCACGACATTGCGGGCATCATGGGCGGCGAAGATTCGGGCGTATCTGATGACACGACCGACATTCTGCTCGAAATAGCCTATTTCGATCCGCCTCGCATCGGCGTGACGGGACGCAAGCTGGGCCTTGCATCCGACGCGCGCACGCGGTTTGAGCGCGGGGTTGACCCTGCCTTTCTCCAAGATGGGCTGGACCTGCTCACCGGACTGGTTGTCGAACTGGCGGGCGGAACTCCGAGCGAGGATGTGCACGCCGGCTCGCCTCCGAGTGAGGCCATGGTGGTACCTTTCGACACGGTGATGACCGCGAAGCTGGGCGGTGTGGACGTTCCGCCTGAGGAGCAGAAGCACATTCTGGAAAGCCTCGATTTCGTAGTTTCCGACGATTGGCAGGTCACCTGTCCGCTGCGCCGTCACGACATTGAAGGCCCAGCCGATCTGGTCGAGGAAGTCGTGCGTATCCACGGCCTTGATAAGGTTGAAAGCGTCGCTCTGCCGCGTGTCGAAGGTGTTGCACGACCTACGGCCACTCCGCAGCAGATGATGGAGCGCCGCCTGCGTCGCGCCGCTGCGGCGAGCGGTCTGCACGAGGCGATCACCTGGTCCTTCCTGCCCGAAGCCGGGGCGGCACACTTCACTGCGACCGATGATCTGTGGAAGCTCGCCAATCCGATCAGCGAGGACATGAAGGTCATGCGCCCCTCGCTGCTGCCCGGCTTGCTGATGGCGGCCAAGCGCAATGCAGATCGCGGCGCGCATAAAACGCGGGCGTTTGAGCTTGGGCGACGCTATTTCCGCGGGTCCGATGGCCTTTCCGATGAGCGCGCAACTCTGGGCGTGGTGCTGGCAGGTGAGAAAACCGCGCGCGGCTGGGCGACTGGCAAAGCGGCGAGCTTTGACGCCTACGACGCGAAGGCGGCGGCTTTGTTATTGCTCGCAGCGGCGGGCGCTCCGGCGGAAAAGCTGATGGTGATGGGCGAGGCTGGAGATCAGTTCCACCCCGGTCAATCCGCGACCCTTAGGCTTGGCCCCAAGAAGGTGCTCGCGCGCTTTGGTATGCTTCACCCCGCGACTCTCAAGGCGTTTGATCTCGACGGTCCGGTTGCGGCGGTCGAGCTGTTCCTTGACGCGATCCCGCCTAAGAAGGCCACCGCTGGCTTTGCTCGCGCTTCGTTCACTCCGCCTGCCCTGCAAGCGGTGACGCGCGATTTCGCCTTCCTGGTGCCCGAAGCGCTGGCGGCGGACGATCTGATCAAAGCGGTGCGCGGGAGCGACAAGGCAAACATAACCGCCGCGCGTATCTTTGACGTCTTCACTGGCGGTAGCCTGCCCGAAGGCCAGAAATCGCTCGCGCTCGAAGTGATGCTGCAACCGCAGGAAAAAAGCTTCAAGGACGCCGATCTCAAGGCAATCTCGGACAAGGTGGTGGCTGCTGCTGCCAAGCTGGGGGCGGAACTGCGCGGCTAACCCCGTACACTGGAAGATCATGTCCAACAGAAGAACTTTTGCGATAATCTCGCACCCTGACGCAGGTAAGACGACGCTCACTGAAAAGCTCCTGCTGCAAGGCGGAGCGATCCATCAGGCGGGGCAGGTCAAGGCGCGCGGCGAGGCGCGGCGGGCACGGTCTGACTGGATGAAGATCGAGCAGCAGCGCGGCATTTCGGTCACGTCCAGCGTCATGACCTTCGAACGGGATGGCGTGACCTTCAACCTGCTCGACACGCCGGGCCACGAAGACTTTTCCGAAGACACCTATCGTACGCTCACCGCGGTGGACTCCGCCGTGATGGTGATCGATGCGGCCAAGGGGATCGAGCCGCAGACGCGCAAGCTGTTCGAAGTCTGCCGCTTGCGCAGCGTGCCGATCATCACTTTCGTAAACAAGGTTGACCGGGAAGGTCGCGATCCGTTCGAGACGCTCGACGAAGTCGCAGACATGCTCGCGCTTGATGTCTCCCCGCAAAGCTGGCCGGTCGGTTTGGGTGGTCAGTTCACCGGCATTCTCGATTTTGCGAATGGTCAGATCAGTCGACCGGAAGGTCCCTCCAAAGAGTTCCTGGGCAAACGCGAAAGCAACCCAGAGATACCTGAAGAGTACGCAGAGGAGGTAGAACTCGCTCAGATCGGCTATCCCGAGTTCAATCTTGAAGCCTATCGCAATGGCGACCTCACGCCTGTCTATTTTGGATCAGCGCTCAAGAATTTCGGCGTCACCGAACTGATCGAAGCCATTGCCAAGCTCGCGCCCCCGCCGCGCCCGCAAACTGCTGGCGAGGGCCAGATCACGCCCGAACATGATGAGGTAACTGGCTTCATCTTCAAGGTTCAGGCCAATATGGACCCCAACCACCGCGACCGCATCGCGTTCATGCGGCAGGTTTCGGGCACATTCAAACGCGGCATGAAGCTGACGCCATCGGGGCTGGGTAAGCCTATCGCAATCCACTCGCCGATCCTGTTCTTTGCTCAAGACCGCGAGATTGCCGACACCGCCGAGGCAGGGGACATTATCGGCATTCCCAACCATGGGACCTTGCGGGTGGGCGATACGCTGAGCGAAAAGGACAAGGTCCGCTTCACCGGCCTTCCTAACTTCGCGCCTGAAATCCTGCGCCGCGTGCAGCTGAAAGACCCGACCAAGACCAAGCAGTTGCGCAAAGCATTGGATGACCTTTCAGAAGAAGGCGTTATCCAGGTATTCTATCCCGAGATCGGCGCGCAGCACATCGTGGGCGTGGTCGGTCAGCTGCAATTAGACGTGCTCGTCTCGCGCCTCTCGGCGGAATACAAGGTGGAAGCCGCGCTTGAAGCCGCTCCCTTCGCCACCGCACGCTGGATCAAAGGCGATGCCAAGGCCATGGACGAATTTGAAAGCTTCAACCGCCCGAACTTGGCCAAGGACCGCGACGGCGATCTCGTCTTTATGGCGAAGAGTCCCTGGGACGTGAACTATCAGGTCGAAAAGAACCCCGATCTTACCTTTTCTGCGACAAAAGAGCGGTAGGCTTGCAGCCCGGCTCTGTTCGCGCCAAAGCTTTAGCCCATGAGCACTCAGGGACCGACCTCACAAACCTTCATTTCACAGCGCTTGCGGCTCAACTATGTTGATTGGGCCAAGGGCGAAGAACGGGGCGAGAAGCCGCCGCTTGTCCTTGTCCATGGCGGGCGCGATCATGCGCGCAGCTGGGACTGGACCGCGCGTGCCTTAAGCGATGAATACCGCGTGTTTGCGATGGACCATCGCGGGCATGGTGACAGCGACTGGGTTTCGGACGGGAACTATTTCGTCACCGACATGGTCTATGACCTTGCGCAATTCGTCCACCAGCTGAGTTGTGGGCCCGTGCGGATGATTGCGCATTCGATGGGTGGCAATGTTGCACTGCGCTATACCGGCATGTTCCCCGAAATGGTGACGAAACTGGTCGCGATTGAGGGCCTTGGCCCATCACCGGAATGGCGGGACAAGATGCGCGAGACGCCCTATCCTCAGCGTCAGCGTGAATGGATCGAGAAGAAGCGCAAAGCCGCCGGTCGAAGCCCTCGCAAATATGAGAGCATCGAAGCGGCGTTTGCGCGCATGATCGAGGAGAATTCGTACCTGACCGAGGATCAAGCCCGACACCTGACGATCCACGGGGTCAACCGCAATGAGGATGGCACCTATAGCTGGAAGTTCGATCCGCATCTGAATGTTTGGGGCGTGGAAGATATTGCGGACGAATTTCTCGAAGCGACGTGGTCGGCCATCACCTGCCCCACTCTTCTGATGTACGGGACGGATAGCTGGGCTTCGAACCCTGAGAAGGACGGCCGGATCAAGCATTTCAACACCGCGCAAGTGACCGAGTTCGAGAAGGCCGGGCACTGGCTCCATCATGATCAGTTTGACCGGTTCATCGGCGTGGTGCGCGACTTTCTGAAATAGCCCGAAGGAGAAGAATGGGTGTCGGACTTTTTTGATGCGCTGAGCGATAAGCATGTCGCCATGATCGAGAAGCAGCCGGTCTTCTTTGTTGCCACTGCGGCAGCGGATGCGCGGATCAACCTTTCGCCCAAAGGCTATGATTCCTTCCGGGTGCTGGCGCCGGATCGGGTCGCCTATCTTGATCTTGGCGGTTCAGGGAATGAAACGCACGCGCATCTGACGGCGGATGGGCGTATCACGATCATGTTCTGCAATTTTGACCGGCCCGCGCTGATCCTGCGCATTTATGGCACGGGCAAGCCTGTCCTGCCGCAGGATGAGGGTTGGGACGAATTGGTTGAACAATTCGAGCTGCTGCCCGGCACGCGCCAGATTTTCGATATCAAGGTTGAGAGCGTGCAAACCTCATGCGGATGGGGGGTGCCGTTTATGGAGCTCACCTCAGAACGAGAGACACTCAAGAAAGCCCATCGTCAGACCGATCCTGACGACTGGGTGACCCGTGCGAAAGAGCGCAAGCAGAGCATTGACGGCCTACCTACGCGGCCAACCGACCGCTACATTGCGGGCGAATGAGGGCGTTTGGCGCTTAGTCCGACTGCCCAAAAAGTAAGCAAAAGGTTAAAAACAAGGCACGCGTTTGCCCATAGTTGGGGCAGAACTCTGAGCTTTACCCTGCGTCATCCTGCGTTACAAATTTGTGGCATGCGATTTGCTTGTCGCGGGTAGTATACGTGCGCGAGACAAGCATCGCCATAAAAGGGGAAACAGGCAGTGAAGTTCATCATCGCTGTGATTAAGCCGTTCAAGCTGGACGAAGTCCGCGAAGCGCTCAGCAATATCGGAATTGCGGGTATGACCGTCTCCGAAGTGAAGGGCTTTGGTCGACAGAAAGGCCAAACCGAGATTTATCGCGGGGCCGAATACTCGACCAATATGCTGCCCAAAGTGAAGCTGGAAATCGCAGCCAGCGATGATGTGGCGGAGAAGGTGGTGGAGACGATCCAGCAGACCGCCAACACCGAAGCGATCGGCGATGGTAAGATCTTTGTTCTCGACCTTGCATCTGCCACCCGCATTCGCACCGGCGAATCCGGCGAAACCGCGCTTTAAGGGGACATAACGATGAAGAAACTCGCTCTTGGCGCGCTTGCGCTGGTCGCTGCGCAACCCGCTCTGGCTGCCGCTCCGGTGCCCAATCCGGGCAATAATGCCTGGATGATGACTTCGACGGTGCTGGTTATGCTGATGATCCTGCCGGGTCTGGCGCTGTTCTATGGCGGATTGACCCGCTCGAAGAACATGCTCTCGATGCTGACGCAAATCGGCGCGACGGCATCTTTGGCGATGATCATCTGGGTCATGTGGGGCTTCAGTCTTGCCTTTGGTGATACCAGCTATGAAGGTGCGCTTGGCCTGTTTGTCAGCGGGGGCAGTTACTTCCTTGCAGGCACCAACGCTGACAGCACTGCTGCGACATTCACGGATGAGGTCATCAGCAAATACGTCTTTATCAGCTTCCAGATGACTTTTGCTGCGATCACCGCCGCACTGATCCTTGGCGCAACGGCAGAGCGTATGAAGTTCAGCGCGGTGATGATGTTTGTGCCGATCTGGCTAACGATCGTCTATTTCCCGATTGCGCATATGGTCTGGGCTGAGAGCGGCCTGCTTTTCAAAGACGGAGCGCTCGACTTCGCAGGCGGCACGGTAGTGCATATCAACGCTGGTGTGTCCGGTCTTGTGCTTGCCTATCTCGTCGGCAAGCGCCGTGGATGGCCACAAGAACCAATGCCACCACACAGCCTGGTGATGACGATGATCGGCACCGGTCTTCTGTGGGTGGGCTGGTTTGGCTTCAACGCTGGGTCGGCGCTTGAGGCAGATGGTTCGGCGGGCCTCGCCATGATCAACACCTTTGTTGCCACCGCTGCGGGCGGCCTTGCATGGATGGTGATTGAAAAGATGCTGGGACACAAGGGTTCGGCATTGGGCTTTTGCTCGGGCGTGATTGCCGGTCTGGTCGCGGTTACCCCGGCAGCGGGAAATAGCGGCCCATTTGGGGCAATTCTGCTCGGAATCATCTCATCGACGGTCTGTTATTACTTTGTGGCCGTTGTGAAATCGAAGCTTGGCTATGACGATGCGCTCGACGCTTTTGGTATCCACGGCGTCGGCGGCATCGTGGGCGCGATTGGTACGGCTTTCGTCTATCAGACCTTCCTAGGCGGACCGGCGGGCGAGGATGCAGCGCCGCTTGGTCACCAGCTTTGGGTGCAGGTGTTCAGCGTCCTTGTGACCATTGCCTGGGCTGGGCTTGGCACTTTCTTCGCCGGTATGCTGGTTAAGGTCACTATTGGCCTGCGCGCGGGCGAAGAGGACGAGGTCAATGGCCTCGACATCACCGAGCACGGCGAACGCGCTTATAACTGACGCGCTTTCGGGGAGAGGCGCTGGGCCTCTCCCCTTCACGCTAATCAGGCTGCCGCAGCGCTTTCGTTTTCCGCCGCCTTGATGAAGTCAGCGCACCGCTCGCCAATCATGATGCTGGGCGCATTGGTGTTGCCGCTGACAATCTTGGGCATGATGCTGGCATCAGCAATCCAGAGCCCTTCCACCCCGCGAACCTTCAGCTGAGGATCAACCACGCTGTCGGCATCCGCGCCCATGCGGCAAGTGCCGACCGGGTGATATACGGTATCGGCGCGGTTGCGGATCTGATTGTCCAGCGCCGCGTCATCATCAAGATTGACGGGATGACGGTCGCTTGGGCCGAAAGCCTGCAGCGCGGGTGCCTCCGCAATCCGATGCGAGAGCCTGACGCCTGCGCGCATAGTCGCAATGTCGCGCTCATCATCGAGGAAGTTCGGATCGATGACCGGCGCATCGGCGGCATCGGATGATCCCAGCCTTACCGTCCCCTCGCTCTCGGGCCGCAGCACGCAGGCATGGAGCGAGAAGCCGTGCGCGCGCACCGTCTCGCGTCCATGGTCTTCGAGCACTGCGGGGACAAAATGCCATTGAATATCAGGGCTCGGTGCATCGGGCATGACAGACCAGAAGCCCCCGCTTTCGGCATAGGGCGTGGCCATCGCACCGGTGCGTTTGCGGCGATGCTCAATGATTGAGCCCGCCATGCGGAGCGTGCCCTTCAATGTCTGGCCGATCGGAACATCGCTCTCAGTCTCCCATGATGAGACATAGTCGATATGATCTTGCAGGTGCGATCCTACCGCTGGCTTGTCCATGATGACATCAATGCCGTTCTGTTTCAGATGTTCTGCCGGGCCAATGCCTGAAAGCATCATGATCTGGGGGCTGTTGAACGCACCGGCGCACAGGATCACGCCCCGGCGCGCATAGAGGATGTCCGAACCACTGCCCGGTTTCTTACCTCGGCGCACTTGAACCCCGGTGATACGGCCCTGCTCAATCACGAGCTTCTCAACCAGAGTGTTGGTGCGGATCGATACATTGCCTTGCTCGCGGATCGGCTCAACATAGGCGCGCGCGGCCGACCAACGCTCACCATTGCGCTGGGTCACCTGATAAAGGCCGAAGCCTTCCTGAAACTCGCCATTGAAGTCCGGATTCTGACGCAGCTGCAATTCGCCAGTGGCTTCCACGAAAGCATGGCTTACTGGGTTGGGTGAACGTTGGTTCGAGACGAAGAGGGGCCCATTCTCGCCATGAAAGGCGTCCGCGCCGCGTTCATTGCTCTCGGCCTTGCGGAAATAGGGCAGCACATCGTCATAGGACCAGCCGGCGCATCCCAGCTCCACCCAATTGTCGTAATCCCATTTGTGCCCGCGAATATAGATCATCGCGTTGATCGCCGATGAGCCGCCAAGTCCCTTGCCCCGCGGCTGATACCCGATCCGGCCATTCAGTCCCTTTTGCCGGATAGTGTCATATTTGTAGTTCGACGAATTGCGAATGAAGGGCATGAAGCCCGGCGTCTTGATCAGCAAGTTGTCATTGCGCCCGCCTGCTTCCAGCACACAGACGCGGCGCGTTCCATCGACGGCCAGCCGACCCGCCACCGCGCTGCCACCGCTGCCACCGCCAATGACGATGTAGTCGAAACTCTCCATTTTCCTCTCCTTTGCGAGGGAGACTATGCGGCTTCTTGCGGCGGCGCAATCGGGTTTCGATTGGCAACTGGCGCAGTTTCGCTTTCACTTGCTTGCCCGGTGCGCTCTAGCCAGCGTGCGCGGATCATGCCGGATGTCTCGCGGCTTCCATCATGGCTCCATCCCGGCTCGCGTATGAGGTAGGAAAGCTTGTGCTTCCACGGCGCTCGCCCAATGTCGCTCAGCATTCCGATCCATTCGTGGAAGACAGACCAGAGCAGATTGAAGCTGCCCAGCTGCTTGACGATCCCATAGCGGATTTCCTCGTCATCGCGTTCAGGCTCAAACGTGCCGAACATCTTGTCCCAGGTGATGAAGACACCGGCGTAGTTCTTGTCGAGATAGCGCGGATTGGTCGCATGGTGGACACGGTGGTGGCTCGGCGTGTTCATCACCGCTTCGAACCAGCGCGGCATTTTGTCGATTGCCTCGGTATGGATCCAGAATTGATAGATGAGATTGAAGCCGCCAACGATGCCCAGCATGATCGGATGAAAGCCCAGCAGCACGAGCGGCAAAGCGAACAGCAGTCCGAACGTGAAGTTCCCCGTCCACGTCTGACGCAGCGCGGTTGAGAGATTGTAATGCTGGCTGGAATGGTGGTTCACATGCGCGGCCCACATCCAGCGGATGCGGTGCCCGGCGCGGTGGACCCAGTAATATTTGAGGTCATCAAGCACGAATGCCAGCGGCCATGCCCACCACACCAGCCACCATTGCACGCCAAAGTCGAACAGGCGGTATTCGTAGGCAGCGATCACTACGGCGACAGACAGCCCACCGAAGAGTGCGCCGGCCACCGTCGAGCCTAAACCAAATGCCAGGCTGACCAGCGTGTCCTTCGGTTCATAGGCTTCGGGCGCGCGGGCATAGGACCATGCCATCTCGACAAGGATCGCCGCGACAAAGAACGGAACGGCATATTGGGTGGGAGAGAAATCTGGCATTGCGCTGGCCTTATAGCCGATTGATCGCGTCCGCCCAATATGGGGCATCAATCAACGAAAGCCGCACTGTGCCGAATTGGGTTTCGTGCGGATCGACAACGAGACCATCGACCTCTTCGTGGCAAGTGGCTCTCGGGCTCAGGATTCGGCCAGCAAACTTGTTGCCATGCCGCTTGATCAGCATGATGCGCCCGCTTTCATCTCTTGCAAGCGCCGCTTTGCCATCACGCGAGGTCGAGCTCCTAGTCGGCAGGAACCCGTCCTCAACCTCGCCCGCTGCATGTGCGAGCGCGGCCTCATCGGTCAAAGTCGGCTTCCCACCCAGTTTGAGCAGCACAGTAAGACCGGCGACAGCGAAGATCGCAATCAGTGAACCGCCAAATTGCAACAGCATTGGGTCAATCTCAGACATCACTCATCCTTGTGGCGCGGGATTGGCATGCGCTCGACTTTGCGGCAAGCTGTCACGTGACAAGGAGAATGAACAATGAAGCTGGCTGCAAAGATTTCTGCAACTGTGGCACTCGGGGCGCTGATCATGGGGGGTGGGCCTCTGGCGGCGGATAGTCACTCAGATGCTGGACCAGACCCCGTTGCGTTGGTCGCAGCAGAGAAAGACCGCACGACTCGCGTGGCGCAGGCGCTGTGGGACTTTGCCGAGCTTGGCTATCTCGAAATGCGCTCCACCGCGCTTATGCAATCAGAGCTTGAGGGCGAAGGCTTCACAATCACTTCCGGTATCGCGGACATTCCCACGGCGTTTGTTGCCGAGTGGGGGGAAGGCGGTCCGGTGATCGCAATTCTTGCTGAGATGGACGCGCTTCCCGGCATCAACCAGTCTGCTCTGGCCACACGCGATCCCGTCGATGGCAAAGGCGCAGGCCATGCCTGCGGGCACAATCTCTTTGGCGCAGGCTCTCTAACGGCCGCCATCGCGGTAAAGAACTGGCTTGAGAAAACGGGCACGCCGGGACGCATCCGGCTTTATGGCACACCTGCGGAAGAAGGTGGGTCAGGCAAGGTCTATATGACCCGCGCCGGGATGTTCGAGGACGTTGATGTCGCGATCCACTGGCATGGCGACGATGTGAATAGCGCTGCTGCTCAAACCTCGCTCGCCAACCGTTCGGCCAAGTTCCGCTTTAGTGGTCTCTCTGCTCATGCGGCGGGAGCGCCTGAGCGCGGTCGATCGGCGCTGGACGGGGCAGAGGCGATGAACATGATGGCCAACATGCTGCATGAGCACATCGCGCAGGATGCTCGCATGCATTACGTCATCACCAATGGTGGCCTTGCACCCAATGTTGTGCCCGATTTTGCCGAGGTCTTCTATTACGTCCGCCATCCGCGCCCCGAGGGGGTCGAGGATATTTGGGTGCGTCTGGAAAATGCCGCGCGCGGGGCCGCGATGGGTACCGGCACGCAGGTCGAATGGGAGGTCATCCACGGTAACAACCCGCTGCTCGTCAATGAAACCTTGGCCAAAGTGATGGACGAAAAACTGCGCATGGTCGGCGGTGTGGACTACACGCCTGAGGAATTTGAGTGGGCCACGACAATCCAGGAATCGTTGGGAGATGCGGCAATGCCGCTTGAGAGCGCGAACGAAATTCAGCCTTACAAATTGTCGCTTGGCTATGGCTCAACAGATGTCGGAGACGTTTCCTTTGCGACACCGACTGTGGGCCTGCGCACTGCGACTTGGGTGCCGGGGACCAGCGCGCATAGTTGGCAGGCGGTTGCAGCCAGCGGTCATTCCATCGGCTATAAGGGCACGCAGGTTGCGGCCAAGACCATGACGCTGATGGCGGTGGAGCTTTTCACCAATCCCGAATTGCGAGCAGCTGCCCGCGCCGAATTCGATGCAGCAAGAGGGGCAGACTACGAATATCGCAGCCTTTTGGGAGACCGCTCTCCGCCGCTCGATTATCGCAAGTAAGGCTGTTTAGCGCGCCGCCAGCATGTCGAGCATCGGGCGAATGGGGCTGACATCATAGCCAGCCGCCATGGCGGCTTGGGCAATCGTATCAGGCTCCTCGCCGGACTTTGCCTGAGCAAGCGCCCAAAGCAGTGTCGATCGAGTGCCAGACCGGCAATAGGCGAGCACGGGGCCTCCGGCTTCGTCCATTGCTGCGATCATCTGATCGATCTGAGGCTCGCTGAAACCTGAATGGCCGATGGGAATGGCGACATAGGATAAACCTGCTGCCTGCGCAGCCTCTTCTATGTCCTCGCCTTGCGGGGCCGAGGGTTCCTCCCCATCCGGGCGATTGTTGATGATCAAGGTGATGCCACTCGCCTTGGCCACCTCGATGTCTGAAAGCTCGATCTGAGGGCTTGCGAAGACAGCGTCCGAGAGTTTGCGAAAACCGCTCATGCTGGGTGTCCCTCCTTCTTGCGCTTGGAATTCCGCTTCATCATGTTGAGCAACTCGACCGCAATCGAGAAGCCCATGGCGGCGTAGATGTAGCCCTTGGGCACATGGAACCCAAAGCCATCGGCGATCAGAACCAGCCCGATCATGACAAGGAAGGCCAGCGCGAGCATGACCAGTGTCGGGTTCTTCTCAATGAAGTTTGCAAGTGGGTCTGCCGCGATCAGCATAATGCCGACAGTGATCACGACGGCTGCGACCATGATCGGAATTTGATCAGTCATTCCCACTGCGGTGAGAATCGAATCGACCGAGAACACCATATCGAGCACGATGATCTGCGCGATCACTGCGCCGAAAGTGATCTCCGCAGCTCCGGGCTTGTTCTTGTTGAGCATTTCATCCGACTGATCCGGCTCCATCACGTGATGGATTTCCTTGGTCGCCTTCCACAAGAGGAAGAGGCCGCCAGCCAGAAGGATTAGATCACGGCCTGAGAACGCGGTTTCGAAACTCGGCTTATTGGTGCCTTCAACCAGAGGCCCAACTATTCCCAGATCGAAAATCGGGGCCTGCAAGGTTACCAGCCAGCCGATCAGCATCAGCAATCCGATTCGCATCCCCAGCGCCAGAAAAAGGCCGATTCGGCGAGCGCTCTGCTGCTGTTCAGGCGGAAGCTTGTTCGAAAGAATCGCGATGAAAATTAGGTTGTCGACACCCAGAACCACCTCCAGCACAACCAGTGTGACAAGGGCGGCCCATGCGGCGGGATCGGTAAGAAGCGCGAGTATATCCATGTGCAAACCATGGCCGCTCGCCGCGTGCCGCGCAAGCGGACCTCGATAACTTTACCTTGCCCGCCTCGATACTGTGGTGTGGTTCGAAAATGTCATAAAAATGCGCAACACTCGTAGTGTCGGTTAAATCGTTCGCCACTGAAGTGTTTGTGCGCTATAACCGGAGATACAGGGTGGGACTGGGTCGTCTGGTTATTCACCTGCATTTGGCGCGGCTTGCTGTCCCCGCCGCCAGTGCATTGGAGGATGGGCAGTGTGACAAGGTACGTACTAGGTTATGGGTTACGATAGAGGACGTCGGCGCGGCAAGGACAAGCGCGACGGATTCGGCGAAGATGGCTTCGATCCCTTCGGCGGCGGCAATGACGGATTCCCGCCTCCCAGCTACGGAAATGATCGTGGTGGTTACGGCGGCGGTGACCGTGGCGGCTATGGCGGCGGAGGCGGCTATGGCGGTGGCGGAGATCGCGGTGGTTACGGCGGTGGTGGTGACCGTGGTGGCTATGGTGGCGGCGGCGGTGGCGGCAATCGCGGCGGCTTTGGCGGCGGCGGCGGCGGAGGCGGCGGTGGAAACCGCATGCCCGCTCAGGTCGTCGGCACCGGCAAAGGCACGGTGAAGTTCTTCAACGGCCAAAAAGGCTTTGGCTTCATTCAGCAGGAAACCGGCGGCGAAGATGTCTTCGTCCACATCAGCGCTGTTGAGCGCGCTGGTCTTGAAGGGCTTGCTGAAGGTCAGGAACTTGAATTTAACCTGGTTGATCGGGGCGGAAAAATTTCGGCTCAGGACTTGCAGGTCGTTGGCGACGTGATCGCGGCTCCACAGGCAGGCCCGCCCAAGCGCGAGCTTACGGGTGAGAAGGCAACGGGAACGGTCAAGTTCTTCAACACCACGAAAGGATTTGGCTTCCTTGTGCGTGATGATGGCCAACCTGATGCATTCGTGCATATCAGCGCGGTCGAACGCTCTGGCCTCTCAAGCATCAATGAAGGCGAACGCTTCGAGTTCGACCTTGAGGTTGACCGACGAGGAAAGCATTCAGCTGTCAATCTGGTGCCTGTGCAAGGATAGACCTTCACACAACATGCGCCGTTTGACCCAATGCGGGAGCGGCCTTATTCGAGCACATGGCGGCCCCGGCAAGGGTCGCCATTTGTTTTTGATGAAATGAGGTTTGTACGCCTCATCTGTTTGGGATTGTTCTGATGTCGATCACGCCGCTTATGCCTACATATCCGCGCTGTGGGGTTCGGCCCGTCGCGGGAGACCACTGCCACCTGATTGATGAGGACGGCACGCGCTATCTCGACTTTGCGAGCGGGATTGCGGTCAACCTGCTGGGCCATTCGCACAAGGGCCTGATTGAAGCGATTCAGACACAGGCGGAGACCCTGATGCACGTCTCCAACCTGTATGGCAGCCCGCAAGGTGAGAAACTGGCTCAGCAATTGGTGGACAACACCTTTGCCGACACGGTCTTCTTCACCAATTCGGGCGCTGAAGCGGTGGAAACCGCGATCAAGACCGCGCGTGCCTATCACCAGAATGCCGGGGATGAGGGCGATGCAAACCGCTTTGAGATCATCACCTTCGCCAATGCCTTTCACGGGCGCACGATGGCGACGATCAGCGCGTCGAACCAGACCAAGATGCATCACGGCTTCTCGCCTCTGCTTGACGGCTTCAAATATGCGGAATTCGACGATCTGGAGGCAGCCAAAGCGCTGATCGGACCGAACACGGCTGGTTTTCTGGTTGAGCCGATACAGGGGGAAGGCGGCATCCGCCCGGCTTCGGCCGAATTCATGCAGGGCCTGCGCGCGCTGGCGGATGAGCATGGGCTGATGCTGGTGCTCGACGAAGTACAATGCGGCATGGCGCGCACCGGCAAGCTCTACGCCTATGAGCATTACGGGATTGAACCTGACATCGTTGCGTCGGCCAAAGGGCTTGGCGGTGGCTTCCCCCTCGGCGCGTGCCTCGCGACCGAGAAAGCAGCACGCGGCATGACCTTCGGCACGCATGGCTCAACCTATGGTGGCAACCCCCTCGCTATGGCTGCCGGCAGCGCGGTGATTGAAGCGGTTGCGAATGATGAATTTCTCGGTGAAGTCACCGAGAAAGGTGAACGTATCCGCGCTCGGCTGGAGCAATTTATCGGCAATTACCCGGAGCTTTTTGAGCTTGTGCGGGGCAAGGGCCTGATGTTGGGGATCAAGATGAAGGTCGAGAGCCGTCCCCTCTTTGTGCATCTGCGCGACAATCATCAATTGCTGACGGTCGCGGCTGGCGACCAGACACTGCGTGTCATCCCGCCGCTGGTCATTGGCGATGCCGAGATCGAGGAGTTCTTCGACAAGCTTTCAGCAGGCGCAGCCAGCTTTAAGGTTCCGGAACCGGCATGACCAAGGCCGCGGTCGACATAAAGCACTTTCTGGATCTGGAAGATGCCGGGGCTGACGCCATTGCGGCGATGATCAACGATGCGATTGATCGCAAGGCGGCGCGTCTTGGCTGGCCCAAAGGCCGCGCAGATGCGGATGCTCCACTGTCAGGCCGAGTTCTGGCGCTGGTCTTTGAGAAGAACTCAACCCGCACGCGCGTCAGCTTCGACATGGCGATGCGCCAATTGGGCGGCTCGGTGCTGACTCTGGAAGCGGGTTCAAGTCAGCTTGGGCGCGGTGAGACGATCGCTGACACCGCGCGCGTGCTCAGCCGGATGGTCGATGCCATTATGCTGCGCACCGATGATCACGCAAAGATCGAGGAAATGGCGCGCCATGCCAGCGTTCCTGTGATCAACGGGCTGACGGATCGCTCACATCCATGTCAAATCGTTGCTGACCTTTTGACGATGATCGAGCATGGCAAGGCGCTGCCCGGTCTTGAGGTCGCTTGGTTTGGCGATGGCAACAATGTGCTGCACTCAATCCTCGAAGCGGCCGGATTGATGAAGTTCAATGTCCGTGTGGCAACGCCGCAAGGCTTCGAGCCTGAGCCGGAATTCGTCGAAATGGCGCGCGCTGGCGGAGCCACTGTCACACTCACGCAGGACGCTACTGCCGCTGCAAGCGGGGCAGATGTTATCGTGACCGACACCTGGGTTTCGATGGGGCAGGACAACGTTGAGAACAAGCTTGGCGCGATGGCTCCCTTCCAGGTTAATGCGGCCCTGATGGCGGGGGCCAAGCCTGATGCGAAGTTCCTTCACTGCCTGCCCGCACATGTCGGGGAAGAAGTGGACGAGGAGGTCTTCGAAAGCCCGCAGTCAGTGGTTTTTGATGAAGCGGAAAACCGCATTCACGCCCAGAAATCGGTGCTTTTGTGGAGCTTTGGCCTGCTTGGCTGAGGCAAATCGCTAGACAAGGACTTTCAGCTAGCGCCGCGGGCCCCATATAGGCGCGCATGGAAACTCAGACCGAAACTTTCGCCGACATACTGCTCGGCTTCACTCTGCCCGACCGGAGCGCACGCGGTCGCGTGGTGCGCCTCGACAAAGTGGTCGATGAGGTGCTTTCAGCGCATAACTACCCGGCACCTATAACGCATCTTCTGGGAGAAGCGCTTGTTCTGGGCGCTCTGATGGGCGGATTGCTCAAGGGTGAAAATGCACAGATGACGATGCAGGCGCAGACCCAAGAGGGCGTCGTGCGGTTGCTGGTCTGTGACTTTAGGGCAGGCCAGATGCGCGGCTATGCTGACTTTGACAATCTGGCGTTGGAAGGGCTTGGCGCCAATCCATCGCTAACGGCCCTCTTTGGGAAGGGGTATCTTGCGATCACGTTTGAAACCGATGGCGGGACCGGGGTCGAAGAGCGATATCAGGGTATCGTTCCGCTCGAAGGGGACACTCTGGCTCAAGCCTGCCAAAGCTACTTCACACAGTCAGAGCAAATCCCGACCATGATCCGAGTGGCCAGCCGGTCAGGCCAAACCGGACGAGTTGCTGCCGGCATGCTGGTTCAGCACTTGGCGGATGGAGAAGAAGGCCGCGAGCGTCTGCATGTCAGGATGGATCACCCGGATTGGGAGCATGTCGCCACACTTTCGAGCACGATTAGCCACGATGAATTGCTCGATCCCAAGCTCTCTATGGAGGGAATTATCTGGCGGCTGTTTCACGAGGAAAATGAGATTTTGATCCAATCGGGAGCATCAATCCAGCGCGGATGTCGATGCAGCGTGGACTATTACGAGTCTGTAATTGCTCGTTTTCCAAGGCAGGAACAGGCCGAAATGCGAAATGATGACGGTGTGATCGAGGTCGACTGCGCCTTTTGCGCACGCACCTTCGCGCTCGGAGTTTGAGGCTCAAGCTCGTTCACATAAGTTTCATCGGAACGGCGATAGGCTGACGGATCAAACACGCAAATCGCTGGAGAGTTTGAGATGTTGCCCGCTGCGAAAGCCAATGCGAACAAGGCCACGATTGTCTTGGCCGCAGGAGTGTGCGCGGCCGCTTTCCCCCTCGCTGCACAAACAGATGGTCTCGGGATGCTACGGGACCTGTCAAAAGGAGAGTGGACGGTCAAGTATCGTGACGGCTCACCAGAGCGCAAGGTTTGTGTGCGGAGCGGTGAAGAGTTGATCCAGCTCCAGCATGACGGATCTGAATGCAATCGCTTCGTGGTTGAAGATGGTGCTGCGAAGGTGACCGTCCAGTACACTTGCCCCGGGAACGGCTATGGCCGCACAAATATCCGCAAAGAGACAGGTGCGCTGGTGCAAATTGAAAGCCAAGGCATTGCATCCGGCCTGCACTTCCGCTTTGCCGCCGAAGCACGCAAGACGGGATCTTGCTCACGTTGAGCTCTGCTTGGCGCACACTGATCATTGCCTTGCAGCACTCCTGTCCCTAGCGACAGCTCTCTATGTCGGATGAGAATAATGAGGGGGCAAAGCCCAAGGCTGTTGTGCTGCTTTCGGGCGGCCTCGATTCCATGGTGACAGCAGCATTGGCGCTTGAACAAGGTTACGCTGTTCGCGCGCTAAGCATCGATTATGGGCAACGCCATCGGCTTGAACTGGAGTCGGCTCGTCACATCGCCAAGAGGCTAAATCTAGAAAGTCAGGTGGAGATTTCGCTCGATATGCGAGCCTTCGGTGGCTCTGCGCTGACAGACTCGATCGATGTGCCCAAGCAAGGTGTGGGTGACGACATACCGGTGACGTATGTTCCTGCCCGGAACCTGGTGTTCCTTGCTCTGACAACGGCTTGCGCAGAAGCAGCCGGTGCGCGTGACGTCTTTATCGGTGTAAATGCGCTGGATTACTCGGGATACCCCGATTGCCGCCCGGAATTCATTTCGAGCTTTGCCGAAACGGCGCGGCTCGGCACCAAATCGGGTGTTGAGGGAGCCCCTTTTGCGATCCATGCCCCGCTTCAGCATCTGACTAAGGCCGACATTGCGCGAGAGTGCGCGCGGCTTGGTCTTGATCCGTCATGGAGTTGGTCTTGCTACGACCCTACCCAAGACGGGAAGGCTTGTGGCCTGTGTGATTCCTGCCGATTGCGCAAAAAGGGATTTGCGGAAGCCGGAATTGTCGATAGCACCGAATACGCAGCATAAGCGAGTGCCGCAAAGGCGCTGAAATCTAAGAAACGGGTAGGGGAACTTCTTTGAGCGATACGGACACGACGCCAACGCCGGCGGTAAAAGAGACCGTCCCGGCGTATAGCTGGTACGCGCTGGCAATTCTGGTGCTGGTCTATGTGCTCAATTTCATCGACCGAAACATCATCTCCATCCTGGCAGAAGACATCAAAGCCGATCTTGGTCTGGGCGATGACCAGATCGGTTTCTTGTATGGGACCGCCTTTGGGGTTTTCTACGCGCTTTTTGGTATTCCACTGGGTAAGCTAGCGGATAACTGGCACCGGGTGCGTCTGATGACCGCGGGTCTTGCCATTTGGTCGGCCTTTACCGCCCTTTCCGGGTTCGCTCGCAATTTTGGCACGTTGAGCGTTGCGCGAATCGGTGTGGGAGTGGGCGAGGCGACCGCCAGTCCCAGCGCTTACTCGCTGATTTCCGACTGGTTTCCCAAGAGGATGCGTGCGACCGCATTGGCGATCTATTCCTCGGGACTTTATCTCGGTGGGGGAGTGTCGCTTCTGATTGGCGGCGCTATCGTTGAGCGCTGGAAAGCGGCTTACCCTCTAGCTGCTGAGGCACCTCTTGGTCTTGCCGGATGGCAAGCGGCCTTCATCATAGTCGGCCTGCCTGGCCTAGTTTTGGCAGCGCTTGTGTTCACCTTGCGAGAGCCACTTCGCGGCGAAAGCGAAGGGATCATCACACCTGCATCTCCAGATCCATTCCGCGGCTTTTTTAAGGAATTGATCGCGGTGATACCACCTCTGACCCTGATCGGAGCAGCGCAAGCTGGCAGCCGTGGGATCATCATCAATTTACTCGGCGCCATCTTTATTGCGGGCGCCGCCTACGCGATGATCCAATTGACCGGAAGTACGGAGCAGTGGATCGCCGTTGGCATCGGTTACTATGCCATCTTCTCTTGGGCTACGACGCTGCAGCGGAGGGACGCTCCAACCTTCCGCTTGATATGGCAAACACCAGCATTTCTGACCACGATCCTTGGATATGGCATGGTTGCTTTCATGTCATATGCCGCTTCGTTCTGGGCAGCGCCATATGCAATTCGCGTTCTTGGAGAAGCACAATCCGTAGCGGGGTGGTGGATTGGCGGTCCTGGCGCCTTGGCAGGATTTCTCGGCGTTATCCTTGGAGGGCGAGCGGCGGATTGGTTGCGAGTCCGCAATCCTGCAGGCCGTCTATTTGTAGTGGCTTTTGGCCTCGTCGGTGCTGCGCCGTTTCTCTTTCTGATGTTTACCACCAAGGATCCGACCATATTCTACATTGCGGCCTTTATGCAGTCCTTGACTGGAAGCTCAGCGCTGGGCGCTGCGGCTGCGACGATGCAGGATTTGGTTCTGCCGCGGATGCGCGGGACAGCAACGGCCACCTTCTTCCTTTCGACGACGCTGGTGGGTCTTGCACTTGGCCCTTACATGGCAGGCCAAGTCTCAGCGATGAGCGGAAGCCTTTCGACTGGAGGCCTGAGCCTTCTCGTTGCGGTGCCGATTGGAATGGTGTTGCTCGCCGTGGCTTATCGCACCGTGCCTAAGGCTGAGCGGACCGTGGTCGAAAGGGCAAGGGCTGCTGGGGAAACCAATATCGAGACACTGTAAGCTACACAGTGTCGCCATTCGGCCGTTCGGTCTGCACGTCAGGTATTATGCGCGAGATAAAATCTCGCTGACAGCGTTTAGTTGAGAGGTGGCCCGCCGCTTCCTGAGCGGTGTCCTTCGCAAGTGATTTACCTACGGCTGAGCTTGCCTCGCTGAGACAATCGATGTTTCCAAACCAGCGAGCATTAGCTGAGAGCAACACGCGATCAGGCTTGCAATCCAAAAAGAAAAAAGGGGCCGGATTGCTCCGGCCCCTTCTTCTTTTCCAGTGTCTTCGTTGCCGAGACGCTTACATACCCGAGTTCGGACCGTAAGTGACGACAACGCGACGGTTTTTCTGCTCGCGCACACCGTCAGCGGTTGGCACGTCAAGAGCAGTTTCGCCGAATGCTTCACCCATGATGCGGGCCTCAGGAATTCCGCGTCCAACGAGGTATGCTTGAACAGCGGCGTTACGACGCTCAGCAAGACCAATGTTGTACTTCTTGGAACCCGAAGCGTCGGTGTGACCTGCAAGCATGACACTCGCAGTACCGCAATTCGCGTACGAAGTGACCGCCTGATTGAGGATGGTCGCTGCCCCATCAGTGATGTCCGACTGATCAAAGTCGAAATACACAGTGTATGGGCCAGTGTTGCACGGCGGCGGCGGTGGAGGCGGCGGCGGTGGCGGTGGAGGCGGCGGAG
>JBCBMN010000030.1:0-23622 GCA_039822745.1 Pseudomonadota bacterium
GGTCTGGATGGTGGAAAGTTCGCGCAGGCCCGACATCGCCATTTGCAGTGTGCGCGGGATCGGCGTCGCGGTGAGCGTGAGCATGTGCACATCGGCGCGAACTTTCCACCATCCAGACCCCGCCGGTCGATCGCCTCGCGGTGCGGACCTATGTGATGGAGTGGGACGATATGGTGATGCGCGAGGCGCTGCTGCGCGAACACCATCGCGGCGGGCAGAGCTTCATCGTCGTCCCGCGCATCGCAGATATGGAGCCGCTCGAAGAATGGCTGCGCGAGAATGTGCCCGAGGTGAAGACCGTCTCCGCCCACGGCCAGTTGGGCGCAGGCGAGGTCGAAGAGCGCATGAGCGCCTTCTACGACAAAAAATATGACGTGCTGCTTTCCACCACGATTGTCGAAAGCGGGCTCGACATCCCCAGCGCGAACACGATCATCATCCACCGCGCAGACCGCTTTGGTCTGGCGCAGCTCTACCAATTGCGCGGGCGCGTGGGTCGATCAAAGATCCGCGCCTATGCCTATCTCACCACGCCAGCCGATACGCAGCTGTCCGAGGTCGCCGAAAAACGCCTTAAGGTTCTGGGCGATCTCGACAGTCTGGGCGCAGGCTTCCAGCTTGCGAGCCACGATCTCGATATCAGAGGCGCGGGCAATCTGCTTGGCGATGAGCAGTCAGGCCATATCCGCGAGGTCGGCTTTGAGCTTTACCAATCCATGCTCGAAGACGCGATCATGGCGGCCAAGGCAGGCGATATGGGGCTTGAAGCGGCCAAGGACAAAGTCTCCCCCCAGATCACGGTCGATGCGCCGATCATGATCCCGGAGAATTACGTGCCTGATCTGGCGGTGCGCATGGCGCTGTATCGCCGCCTCAATCAGGCGCAGGACAAGGCCGAGATTGAGAGTATGGCCGCTGAGATGATTGACCGTTTCGGCGACCTGCCTGCCCCGACGCAAAACCTCATCCGCCTGATCGAGATCAAGCATCAAGCCATCGAGGCAAACATTGCCAAGATTGATGTGGGAGCGCGCGGGACCTTGGTGACATTCCATAATGACGACTTCCCCGACGGGCCGGGCCTCATCGCCTATGTTGATCGCTTGCAAGGCACCGCCAAGCTGCGCCCCGACATGAAGCTGGTCATCAACCGCGCATGGGGCGACCCGCAAAGCCGCCTCAACGGTCTGTTTCAGCTGACGAAGGGGTTAAGCGGGATTGCGCGCAAGGCAGATCGTGCAAAGGGCAAATCCAGCAAGGCGACATGATTTAGCCCCCTTTGAGGGTACGCGCCCCTTCCCCTTGCGTCTTAATTTGGTATCATCCCGTAATACTCAAGAGCGGTTTGCGGTGGGTGCAGCCGCTCTTTTGATCTGTGCCAGTGGGATGACGCGATGAAACAAGCCTTCTTTGATCACCTTCCGCCTTTGCATGTGGCTGCGATTTGGACCGCCTTTGGTCTTGCTCCTGCGGCCGTTCTGGAAGCGTGGTGGCTGATCCCGCTCGTTTCCTTTGGCGGCATGGCCTTTGTTCAGGTCATGGAACTGCTCAACGAACGCCACGAAGGCTGGCGGATCAATGGCAAGGAACTGGCGACTGACATTTTCTACATGCTGTTCATGATCTTTGTCATCAGCGCGCTGGTGGGGCTTTCGGTTGATGGACCGCTTGGCCAAGCGAAAGCGGCTCTCGGTATTTCCACTCCCTGGCTAACCCAGCTGCCATTTCTGGTGCAGGTTGTGATGGTCATGCTGATTTACGAGTTCGGTCAGTATTGGATGCACCGTTTCATGCATAACAATGATGTTCTGTGGTCCACCCATGCGCCGCACCATCATGTAACGCAGCTCAATGCACTCAAAGGGTTTATCGGCAATCCGATTGAGCTTTTCCTGATCAGTCTGAGCGTGCTGGCGCTGCTCGACTTTGATGGCAATGCGATCTTTGCGGGGCTGTTCTCTTTGAACGCCATCGCGCTTTATGCTCATGCCAATATCAAGTCGAACCCGCCGATCTGGTTCTCGTTCTTCTTCACCACGATCCGCCATCACTCGCTGCACCACACGGCACTCAGCTATGAGGACACGCGCTGCAATTACGGCAATTCGGTGATCTTCTGGGACCGCGTGTTCGGCACCTTCAAGGACGGGGAATCCGAAGTGGTGGGGCAGGATGATCGCCGCCGCTTGTCGATCAAGGAGCAATGGCTGTTCCCGATAACCTTCTTCCAGAACAAGCGCCGCGAGCAACATGAGCAAGAGCCTGCGGAATAGGCAAGCGCTCTAACCGCTAAGACAAACCGCTCACCGCTAGCGTGTGGCCAAGGGCTGCACTGCGACCAAAAGTGCAGGCCTGAAACAAGGCGGGCGGCGATGACAGCAATAAGCAGACGAAGTGTGGTGGCAACAGGGCTTGGCGCAGCTCTGGCGGGATGCGCGGATACCAGCATATCGGTTGCGCGCCCTGCTTCTACATCCTCTGCCTCTGCGACCAGTGCCTTGGGGGAAGGAGCGCTCAAACCGCTTGATCTGTCGGTCGGCAATCTCACTCGCATGACGGTGTGCACCCGGCCGTTTCGTCCCGCTGGGCCAAGGCTCGAAACCGAGACAATCGCAGGCAAGACCGTCATTCACAATTACGGCCATGGAGGTTCCGGCTGGTCGCTCGCTTGGGGCTATGCAGATGAGGTGCGCATACGTCTCGCCGCCTTTCAGCCAAAGTCGGTGAGCGTTCTGGGAGCGGGCGCGATGGGCCTCACCACCGCCATTGCCCTTGCCGAGACAGGCGCCAAGGTCACGATCATTGCGCGCGATCTTCCGATGGAGAGCCGCTCTGCCTATGCGACAGGCGTGTGGTCCCCCTCCAGCCGGATTGGCCTCAAGTCAGCGGTTGAGGAGGCTTTTCCGGCGCTCTGGGCATCTTTGGCGCGCAAGTCCTACGCGCGGCACCTCCAATATGTCGGGCGCGCGGGCCATCCAGTCGAGTTCACTCCGCGCTTTTACCTGCGCACCAAAGCGCCCGAGCCGATGCTTTCGCCCGAGCCGGAAAGTGGCAATGATTTCCTGCATCTCGACCGGATGATCCGCGATCTCACACCGCCCTGGGCTGAGATCGAAACGCACCCCTTCCCCAATGAAGCTGGCGTTCGCAGCGGAATGGTGATGACTTTCAACATCGCCGAATACACCCGCCAATTGACCGACGATTTTCTAGCAATGGGCGGCCGGATCGAGCGCGGCGAGATTGCTTCTCTTGAAGACCTTGCTCAGCTTCCGGGCGATGTAGCGGTCAATTGCTCAGGCTTCGATGCCAAGGTGTTGGCGGGCGACTCAACGCTCATCCCGGTGCGTGGACAGATTTCGTGGATGCCCGCTCAGACGGACCGCCTTTACGGTATCATCCATCGCAATGTGACCGCGCTTTCGCGGCGCGACGGCGTCATCATTCAGGAGACCGGTGGGACCGACTATTATGGTCTGGGTGATGACAGTGTGGCGGCGAGCCGTGAGGAATTCCTTTCCGCACAAGCCAAGGTTGCGCCAATGTTCGATTGGCAGTGATTAGCCATCGCCGCACCCGCTAATCCTTGGGTTTTGCGTGCATGGTGCGCAGATTCTGCATCGCCAGATGACGCACCGCGCGGCCTTTCGCGTCCGGATCAGTGACCTGCGCTGAAATCATCGCCAGCGCTTTATCAAGGTCTGGATGGCTGGACGCCTTATCCGACTGATAACGCGACATGGGCAGGATGCTTTTTGCAAAGTCCTCCTGCAACAAGCCATGCTCCAACCAGTCGAGAATGTCCTGAACTAGTCGCGGCTTCACAGTGACGGTGAGGTGGAAGGAATATTCCTCACCCGCTGTCTTGGGCCAATGCCAGACATTGCGGGGCATGTAGAGCATGCTCCCACGCACCAAACGGACCTTCTCATCACAGGCTGGCTCACCCCTGGCGTCAACCGGGTCTTCGGGTGTGGGGGGAGTTGAGCTGCGGTTCCAGAGCAGCCAATCCTTCTCGCCAGCGATCTGGACCACGAAAACATCGGTGTCATCGCAATGCGCACCAAAGGCGTTGGCGCCCTGCCCGGAACTGAAATAGCCGTTGATCTTGGTCCGGCAGCCGGTGGCTTCAAAGATCTTTTGGCACCATGCGCGCGCGCCGGGAATTCGCATTTCGAGCGAGCTGAAGACAAGCGTCCCGCCCAAGGTCTCTTGCGCGAGCTGCCCGGCGCTCGGCGCTTCCTCCCAACCCATCTTGTTGCGAAAGAAGCTGTCGAGACTTTGCTCGCGAGAGGGTTCAGAGGGGTGGAGATAGATTAAGTTCTGACACCCCACACCGACCTCAAACAGCGCGACAAGAAACTGATCGAGATCAATCGGCGGACCAAAGGGAGAAGCATCGCCTTCGACGAGCAAGATATCCTTGTCCCAGACCTCGTTGAAGAAACCTTCCGGCGAAAGCGGCTTGATCAAGTCTTCAAAGGCTGAGCTGTCGCTTTGCCGTCCGCCGTCAAGGAAATATCGGATCATCTGCGCAAGCCTGTAAGAAAAAGAATTGTGGCAGAAGTCAGCATAGAGAGATCAACGCTAACGGGCCAACGCAAATGATCTTGAGAATTCAGCGTGCGGAAGGCGCGGAGGGCTTGGGGGCGGCCCAGTTCCTTATCCGCCCTCTATCCGTGGCCGCGGCCACGCGCTGTACGGGCCAGTTCAACCACGCTGTTGCTCGGCATGGGAACGGCTCTGAGGAAACCCTGCCAGTAATCGCACCCTTCTGCCTGAATGGCGGCGCGCTGAATCTCGGTCTCGATCCCTTCGGCATAGACCTCAAGCTCCAACGCCCGGCCCAGTTCCATGATTGCGCGCATGACCGCCAGCGCCTTGGGATCGCGCGGCACATCATCAACCATGCTCTTATCGAGTTTGAGCGCGTCCAGCGGGAGTTCGCGTAAGTATCGGAAATTGCAAAAGCCTGCGCCAAAATCATCAAGCGCGGTGCGGAAACCCAGCCCGCGCAGAGCCTGCAATGCGGTCGCGGCCTGCTGAAGATTGCGGAGCAAAAGGTCTTCGGTGATCTCCAGCATCAGCCTTTGCGGCTCAATCGTGCTGGTGCCGATCAGCGCAGCAAAATCAGCGGCAAAGCGCGGATCACCCAATTCCTCTGGCGTGATGTTGAGCGAAAGCGACAATTCGCGCGGCCAGCGCGCGGCATCCTCTAGTGCGCGCGCCACCACGTGGCGGGAAAGCGGTGCGACGAGAGCCGCCCGCTCGGCAATTGCAAACAGATCGCGCGCGCCGATGACGCCCAATGTGGGATGCTGCCAGCGCGCCAGCGCCTCTGCGCCCACCACGGCCCCATCGCGGCAGGAGAATTGCGGCTGGAACAGCACCTCTATCTCTCGCCGATCGAGCGCGCGCAGCAGGTCGTCCTCCAGCGCCCCCGGCTTCATGCCGGGCACCGTACCGCGCAGACTCGCATCCGAAGAGGGCTTCCCCGATTCCATGACAATTCCTTTACGCCCCCTTTTTAGCGCGTGCGCACATCAATTGCATTCCGACCGAAATTGGAACATCAGGATAAGTACTGGCGCCGGGACTGGTTCGGCGAAAAAGCGGGGAACGCTCACAATGGCGACAACACACGCACCCGACGCGGCCGAAGCGAGTGCGACTGAGGAGGCGCGTGCGTTTGAGCGGATCGCCATCGTCGCCTCCGAAACGCCGCGCGCGCAGGAGGCACTGGAGCATTTGTCGAGCCAGGGCGACTGGGTGCCGCTCGAAGAAGCGGACGTGGCGGTCGTATTGGGCGGCGATGGATTTATGCTCCAGACGCTGCATGCGATGCTGGATGCGGGGCGCACCGTGCCCGCCTATGGGATGAATCTGGGCACGGTCGGCTTCCTCATGAACCGCTATGACAAGCGCGCCGTAATCCGAAAGCGCCTTGCCCGGACGAAGAGCAAGGGCATTGCGCCCTTGCGCATGCATGCCACCACGAACAGTGGCGAGAACCATTCGCTTTGGGCGATCAACGAAGTTTCCTTGCTGCGTGAAACCCGCCAGACTGCGCATATCGAGGTCACCGTGGGCAGCAGGGTGCGGATCAAGAAACTGGTGGGTGATGGCGTTCTGGTCGCCACCCCTGCTGGTTCGACCGCTTATAACCTGTCCGCCAATGGCCCAATCCTGCCGCTGGATAGCGAGATGCTGGCGCTCACCCCGATCAGCCCCTTCCGCCCGCGCCGCTGGAAGGGCGCTATTCTGCCGGACCGGATGAAGATCGGCCTGCGCGTGCTCGACCCGATCAAGCGTCCGGTGTCCGCGGTGGCAGACCAGAAGGAATTGCGCGACATCGCCGATGTGACACTGACGATCTCGCATGACACCGAGCTGGAGCTGCTGTTCGACCCCGGCCAATCGTTGGAAGAGCGGATTGTATCGGAGCAGTTTGCCGTCGACTGATCGCGCTCGGGCGGCGCCGGTGGGAGGCCAGCTTCCACCTGGGGTAAATTCTGTCCACAAATGCTCTTGCCAATTGCGACGCTCAACCATATACGCGCGCTTCTTGCACCCGGAGAGAAAGCCCGGCGTGCTGCTCCCCGATAGCTCAGCGGTAGAGTAGGTGACTGTTAATCACTTGGCCGTAGGTTCGAATCCTACTCGGGGAGCCATTTTCTTTCCTCTAAAACTGCCCCCACCCCTCAAGCGGTGGAGATCATCCCGCCGTCGAGGATGATCGTCTTGCCTGTCATCCATGAAGAGGCCGCAGAGCTCAGGTAAATCGCGGTTCCGGCGATGTCTTCTGGCCTGCCCATGCGGCCGCGGGGGATCTGGCCGAGTGCCCATTTTGTCATGCCGTCATCTTCGACCAGTTCCTTGGTCATATTGCTCGGGAAAAGGCCCGGCGCGATGGCGTTGACGTTGATCCCGGTGGGGGCGAGTTCGGCACCCAGATGCTCGGTCAGGTGGATGACGCCCGATTTGCTCGCCGAATAGGCATAGGTCGGCATGCCGGAATTGCGGATGCCGTTGATCGAGGCGATGTTGATGACGCGCGCCGGTTGCTCAGGCGAACCGGCGGCTTTCAAGAGCGGTAGGAACTTCTGGATCGCGAAGAAGATCGACTTGATGTTGATGTTCATGACCTTGTCCCAGCCCGCTTCGGGAAAAGATTCGATCGGAGCGCTCCAATTGGCACCGGCATTGTTGATGAGGATGTCGACCTTGCTCTCGCGCTCAGCAACAGCAGCGGCGAAGGCTTCGATACCCTCGACCTGCGACATATCCGCAGGGATCGCGATGCATTCGCCATATTGCGAGAGTTCTTCGGCCATCGCCATCAGACGTTCGGCCTTACGCGCGGTGATATAGACCTTCGCGCCGTTTTCGAGCAGCCCGCGCGCCATCATCGCGCCAATGCCGCTCGAACCGCCTGAAACGACCGCTACCTTGCCGCTTACGTCGAAAAGCGAAGTCATGCTCATAATTCTCTCCCGTTTATTGTCTTGGGAATAGCCCTAGGGGGCAGCGCCGGTGGAGCGCAAGCGTCTTAGAGCGAGAACAGCAGCCGCACTCCGACCACCACAACCAGCAGCGCGGTCAGCCAGCGGACCCATCGCACGGGCAGCACACGCACGGCAAGTAGGCTCCCGATCTGCCCTCCGATCACCACGGCGATCATCAGCGGCAGCGCCGCGCCAATTGCGCCTCCGAAAGCGGACGGCCCTTGTTTCAAGACTTGTCCGGCAAGGCCAAAGAGCGAGTTGATAAGGATGAAGAGGCTAGCGGTGGCGGCAATCTCGCGCGCCGAGCGCCAGCGGGTCAGGTGCAGCAGTGGCGCCAGAAAGATGCCGCCACCAATCCCCACTAGCCCGGCTAGGTAGCCCAGCGGCACTGCCACCAGCGGTACGTAACGCGCAGCAGGCGTTGGTTGCGCCTCGGTCGCCTCGCTTACCGGCAACAGCATTGTCGCGCCGGTGAGGATCAGACTGCCCCCCAGCAGTAGAATGAAGCTTGCCTGATCAATCGGGGTCAGACCTCCCAAAAGCGCCGCCGGTGCCGCCAGCCCGGTCAGCAATAGGCTCGCGCGCCACGGGGTCAGCCCCGCGCGCGCGAAACGGATCGTGCCGCCTGCGACCACCACGATGTTGCACGCCAGCACAACCATTGGCAGCAGCCGGTAATCAAGCCCCGACAGCGCCAGCAGCGCGGCATAGGTGGACCCGCCACCAAACCCGACGCTCGCATAGAGCAGCGCGGTCACCGCAAAGGCGAGCGCCAGTCCGATCGGAACCGCTCCGATCATGGCCTAGGCCCGCCTTTCATGCCTCAGATCATGCCTCAAACGGGCGCGGCAACCGGGGGAATGCCGACCGCGCCATGGCAATGCTTGTACTTCTTGCCAGAGCCACACGGGCACATCGCATTGCGGCTGATATTGAGGTGTGCATAGGGGTTCTCGCGGATCGCTCCGCCCGTTCCGAACTCTGCCCCCGGAGCACTAGCCAGCGAACCCAGCAGATCAGGCCGCTGCGCCGAACCGTCACCATCATTGGAATTGTCGAGCCCCGTGAGCGGGTCGATATGGCTGGTGAGGAAATCAGGCAGGTCCGGCAGATCGGCAATCTGCGGTGTCATGACCCGCAATTCGCCCTTGAACAGCACCGAAGTCACAGTTTCGCGCAGAGTGTCGAGCATGGTTTCGAACAGGCCGAACGCTTCCTGCTTGTATTCATTGATCGGCTGTTTCTGAGCAATGCCGCGCATCCAGATCACCTGCCGCAGCGCATCGAGCGTTGCGAGGTGCTCTTTCCAATGGAAGTCGAGCTGGCGCAGCAATTCCTGTTTCTCGGCAGCGCGCCATTCGTCCATGTCGTAATTGGCGATCTTTTCTTCGACCATCTCATCGGTGCGGGTGCGAATGCGCTCCTCGATGATTTCCGGTTCGAGTTGGTCTTCTTCAAGCCATTCGTCAAAGGGCGGCTCGATCCCGAAGACCTCGGCGACCTTTTCCTTGAGCTTCTCGATGTTCCACTGCTCGGGATAGGAACCCGGCGGGCAGGCATCGGCGACGAGCGTGTTGATCGTGTCGTGGCGCATATCGACGACCACGTCATCGACCGCTTCTGAATCCATGATCTCAGCGCGCTGTTCGTAGATGACCTTGCGCTGATCGTTCATCACATCGTCGTACTGGACGACCTGCTTACGGGTTTCGTAATTGCGTCCCTCAACCTTTTTCTGAGCGGTTTCAATGGCTTTGGAGAGCCACTTAGAACCGATTGCCTCACCATCTTCAAGGTTGGAGTTCATCATCTTGGCGAACAGTGTGTCGGGGCCAAAGATGCGCAAAAGGTCATCTTCCAAACACAGATAAAAGCGCGAGAGACCCGGATCGCCCTGGCGGCCTGAGCGCCCGCGCAGCTGGTTGTCGATCCGGCGGCTTTCGTGGCGTTCGGTGCCGAGCACGAACAGACCGCCTGCTTCGATCACCTTGGCCTTCTCAGCGGCGACCTCTTCCTTGATCTTGGCAATGGCGGCGTCCTTGGCCGGGCCATCTTCCATCGCGCCGGTTTCATCATTGAAGCGGAAATCGAGATTGCCGCCCAGCTGAATGTCCGTCCCACGGCCAGCCATGTTGGTGGCAATGGTCACCGCACCAAACCGGCCCGCCTGCGCCACAATACGCGCCTCACGCTCATGCTGGCGAGCGTTGAGAACTTCGTGCTTCACGCCTTCCTTGTCGAGAAAGTTTGAAAGCAGTTCAGACTTTTCGATCGAGACCGTGCCGACAAGGATCGGCTGACCCTTTTCGTTATGCTCCTTGATCGTCTTCGCGATGGCGGCGAACTTGTCCATCGTGTTCTTGTAGAACTCGTCTTCCTCATCAATCCGCGCAACCGGCAGATTGGTCGGGATCTCGACGACATTGACCTTGTAAATGTCCCAGAATTCCGCCGCTTCGGTCGCCGCTGTACCGGTCATGCCCGAAAGCTTGGGATACATGCGGAAGTAGTTCTGGAAGGTGATCGAGGCCATAGTCTGGTTCTCAGGCTCGATCTTAACGCCTTCCTTGGCTTCCACCGCCTGGTGCAGACCGTTGGACCAGCGCCGCCCGTCCATCATGCGGCCGGTGAATTCATCGATAATGACGATCTTGTCGTCCTTGACGATGTAGTGATCATCGCGCCGGAACATGTGAACCGCGCGCAAGGCCTGATCGAGGTGGTGGACGACCTGCGTGTTCTCAACGTCGTAGAGATTGTCGGTTTCCAGCAAGCCTTTCTTGATCAGCAGCTGCTCGACCTCTTCCAGCCCGTCTTCGGTGAGCTGGATATTCTTGGTCTTTTCGTCCTTCTCATACCAGTCTTCGGGGATCTCTTTGGCGACTTCATCAAGCGCGGTGTAGAGATCCGACTTGTCCTCGGTGGGGCCTGAGATGATCAGCGGGGTGCGCGCTTCATCGATCAGGATCGAGTCCACCTCGTCAACAATCGCAAAGCTGAAGGGCCGCTGTACCATCTGCTCGCGCTCATGCTTCATATTGTCGCGCAGGTAATCAAAGCCGTATTCGTTGTTCGTGCCGTAGGTGATGTCGGCGTTGTAAGCGTCACGCTTTGCATATTCGTCCTGATTGGGCAGGATCGTGCCGACCGTCAGGCCCAGCCAGTTATATAGGCGACCCATATCCGCCGCATCGCGACTGGCGAGGTAATCATTGACGGTTATGACGTGGACGCCCTTGCCCTCAATCGCGTTGAGATAGACGGCGAGCGTTGCCATCAGCGTCTTACCCTCACCCGTGCGCATTTCAGCAATCTCGCCGCGGTGAAGCACAATCCCACCGATCAGCTGCACATCAAAATGGCGCATCCCGAAAATACGTACCGAAGCCTCGCGCACCGTGGCAAAGGCTTCGGGCAGGATGTCTTCAAGGCTTGCGCCTTGATCAAGCCGCTCGCGAAACTTGGTGGTTTGCGCCTGTAATTCGCTGTCAGTCAGCGCCTGCATCTGCGGTTCAAGCGCGTTGACCGCATCAACGGTCTTGCCGAGCGACTTCACATAGCGATCGTTCGAGGAACCAAGGACCGCCTTAATCAGAGAATCGAACATGGGGAGGGATTGCCTTCGTATTTATGGGGAACAGCGCGGCAGGTCAGGTCGCCAGCGCCAGAATTCAAAATGTCGAGGGAGGGACCAGAATGCAGCCGCAATTCAACGACATCGTGATCCTGAAAATAGCGGGAAACCCGGCTCTATTCGAGCGCGCGATCCACTCCGGGAACGACGGACAGCGGCAGGATGCCAAGCATGCGCGGCCGCGTGATCAACGTCTTTTGTTTAAGACATGTGCGCTCTGCCTTCTTGGGAGGGTAAGCGCACAGGCATGACGTGCCTCCTTGCGTGCTGGCTGTCTGTGCCAGCGTCTGCACATCATAGGAAAGCTGGTCCAAGCGCGATGCATGCGCCGGCGCGTGGAGCGCGGCGAGGCCCGACAACAGGGCAACAAGAGCAAGCAAGCGGCGTGTCATAGACAGATCAGATAGTGGTTTTGTTTGCATTCGTCCACTCGCAATGGCTGCGTGATTGTGGCTAGCGCATGAACTGCGATCTTATTAGGGGCACCGACATGGAACTTGCCACGTCGCCGCTCGCTTTGCCCTTTCCTGTCATGCCTGCAATTGCCGGTGTCACCGCACGTGTTGCGCGTGCGCAGTATAAGGAATGGGACCGCTGCGACCTGACCTTTATCGAGGTTGATCCCGGAACCAGCGTCGCGGGCGTCTTCACACAAAGCGCCTGCGCGTCCAGCGAGGTTGAGCTAGGCCGCGAACAGGTCAAATCCGGCACCGCGCGTGCTGTCATCGTCAATGCGGGCAATTCCAATGCCTTTACCGGCTTTCGCGGGCGCGAGGCGGTCGAACAGATCATGCAGCAGGTCGCCGCTGGCATCGGGTGTGAACCATCAGATGTGCTCGTTTCCTCCACAGGTGTCATCGGAGTGCCCTTGCCCAAGGATCGCGCTCGCGAAGGAGTGGAGCGGGTTCTGACTGCCGATCCGTGTTCGTGGGAGGACGCCGCGCAGACGATCACCACCACCGATACCTTTGCCAAAGGTGCCTGCACCTCTGCCATGATCGGCGCGGAGCGAGTGGAGCTTGTCGGGATTATCAAGGGTTCGGGCATGATCGCGCCGGATATGGCGACCATGTTGGGCTATATCTTCACCGATGCCGATGTCGCCCCTGCCTTCCTGCAGGAATTGCTCAGCGCTGCCAACCTGGCGACCTTCAGCTGCATCACGGTGGATGGCGACACCTCGACCAGCGACACTGTTCTGGCCTTTGCCACGGGCCAATCGGGCGCAGCGCGGATTGAGGGCTGGGACAGTCCCGGCGCGGATGCCTTTGCCGCTGCCTTGACTGATCTGTGCCGCCAACTGGCGCATCTGGTGGTGCGCGATGGCGAAGGCGCTAGCAAGTTTGTGACAATCCGCGTCTCGGGCGCGGTAAGCGATGACAGCGCGCGCCGAGTGGGCCTTGCGATAGCCAATTCGCCGCTCGTCAAAACCGCGATTGCGGGCGAGGACGCCAATTGGGGCCGTGTCGTCATGGCGGTGGGCAAAGCAGGCGAACCGGCGGACCGCGACAAGCTCTCCATCGGCTTTGGCGGCGTCTGGGCAGCGCGCGATGGCCTGCCGGTAGAGGATTATGACGAAGTGCCAGTGGCTGAACACTTGAAGGGGCAGGAGATCGATCTTGCCGTGGAATTGGGCCTTGGCGATGGCCGCGCGACGGTTTGGACCTGCGATCTCAGCCATGGCTATATCTCGATCAACGCGGATTACCGCTCATGAAATTGTCTGCCCTTGATGCTGAAATCCGCGATCTGATGCGCTTTGCTGCTGAGCGCTCGATGATGCCGCGCTACCGTGCCCTTGCGGCGGACGAGATCGAGATGAAGGGCAAGGATGACCCTGTCACCATCGTCGACAAGGAAGTCGAGGCGTTTCTCGCCGAAGCGCTGACCAAACTCGCGCCCGGTGTCGCCGTTGTCGGCGAAGAGGGTGTGGCGGCGGACAATGCGGTGCTCGATAACCTGTCACAGCAATGCTGGATCATCGACCCACTCGACGGGACAGCCAATTTTGCCGAAGGCAAGGAGCCGTTCGGGATTATTGTCGCGCTTGCCGATGCGGGCCGGACTGTGGCAGGCTGGATCTACGATCCGCACAAGGACCGCTTTTGCCACACCAAGGCTGGTGAAGGCGCGTTTATCGATGGCGATAAGGTTTCAGCGCAGACAACCGGCGAAAACTCACCCGTGGTCGCGGTCAGCCGGATGTTCCTGTCAGCTGAGGACTATGCGGCGACCGAAGCTAAGCTTGCGCCGCACTTCACGCTGGTCGACATTCCACGCTGCGCTGCAGAACAATATCCGCGCCTCGCGCTGGGTGTGAACGACGCATCAAGCTTTCACCGCACCCTGCCCTGGGACCATGCAGCAGGCGCTTTGTGGCTCAACGAAGCAGGCGGGAAATGCGCGCGGATCGACGGGAGCGAATACCGGGTCGATGAATATGACACGCCCGGCCTGTACGGTGCATCAAGCCCAGCGATCTGGGACGCTTTCACCCGCCATTTCCGCTAGACAATCGCCAGATCGCCTTCTATCGGCGCAGGCCTCATTTACTGAGAAAGCCAAGTAGGAGGCTGACATGGCACGCAAAACCAATGATTTGACCGAGCTCCCTTGCTTTCGAGCGCACGTCTAAGCGCCGCAAGGGATTCCCTTCAGAAACCAATGTCAAACGAGGCCTGCGCTTTGTCAAAGGCGACAAAGAATTAGTCGAGAAGCTCGGTCGCAAAGACCCTTGCCCGTGTGGATCGGGAAAGTCCTTTCAAGCGGTGCTGCCTTAAATCAGGGCGCTTTCGATGGATCGGAGCGTCATGATTACTGGCGGTAGGACAACGGGGGCGCTCACGATTGATAAACTCGCGAGCGCCCCAGTTTCATCTGCTCAAAGCTCGCTTTCGAGCCATTCCTTGAGCTGGCTTTTCGGGGCCGCGCCCAGCTTGCGGGCAACCGGCTCGCCATTCTTGAACAGCACCATCAGCGGGATTGACTGCACGCCGATCTCGCCCGGGGTGACAGTGCTTTCCATGATGTCCATCTTGGCGATGGTAACCTGCTCGCCCAGCTCTTCGCTGATTTCTTCCAAAGCAGGCGCGATCATCTTGCACGGCCCGCACCAATCGGCCCAGAAATCGACCAGCACAGGCTTGTCGCTTTCAAGAACGTCGGTTTGGAAGCTGTCGTCGGTCACATTGACGGTGGCCATGGCTATTCTCCTGAAGTTTGCTTGCCCTCTACTTAGGCCAAAAGCGCGCGCACTCAATATGCCGCAGGGTCGACTTTCCCATAGCTTTCCTGCGCGGTGCCCAATTGATCCTTGTGCGCGGCGAGCAACGCCTCGGGCAATTCGATCAGTTGCGGCGTCTGTGTGTAGAGCACGCCAGCGCGAATGATGCGGCCCGGATAGATGGCTTCGAGTGCAGCGACATAGGCAGCCATCTGTTTGAGAGTGGCAGGTGGCACGTCCTTTTCGCTGGTGGGCGGACGGCGCATGGTCTTGAAATCGACGACGGTGACTGTGTCCTCGCGCACCAGCAGACGGTCGGCGGTGCCCGCTATGACCACGCCATTGACTGTCGCGGAGAGCGGAACTTCGGCCAGCGCGCCGGGGGAGAAAATTTCGGCAAAATCTGGCGTATCCAGCACGCTGAGCGCCGATGTGAGCATTTCGCTCCGCATGGCTTCGGGCAATTCGCTGGCCTGCCGCCCAAGCCACGCGCTCGCCGTATCAGCCCGCGCATCGGGCGCGATGTCAGGCAAGCGCTCCAGCAAGCGGTGGATCAGCACCCCGCGCCGCATGGCTTGGGGGTTATCGAGCGGCGCAAGTGGCGGGTCTGCGCCCTGCTCTTCCCCCGCACTGCTCGGCGCAAGCGGTCGCGGCGGTTTGGGCTCAGGGCCGATGGGTGTGGTCGCCCAGGTGGGAAGGCCCGGCCTTGCTTCGGGCGCAGCGACACCATCGGCGGCATCGACGAGCGGATCGGCAGTGCGCCCCCATTCCCACCGCTCGCCCCAGATGGGATCTTCGAGCGCATCTTCGCCAAAAATCGGCTTCAGCCGCGCATACCAGCTGTCTTCATGCGCGCCGTTCTTCACATCGCGCGGGCCGAGCGAGCCGGTGATAAACAGCGCCTCCTCCGCGCGCGTCATCGCGACATAGAGCAGCCGCCAGTGCTCTGCCATATCTGCTGCGCTGGCCTCCGCCTTTGCCTCCGCGACGCGCCCCACCTGCTCATCCCTTTTGAGCGAAGGCAGCGGGGCCTCGGGCAGTTCCAAAGCGCTGCCCTCCCCCGGTTTCCCCGTCGCATCGGCGAGGATGACAATCGGCGCTTGCAAGCCCTTGGAGCCATGCACCGTCATCACCCGCACCTGACCACCGGCATCATCGGGATCGCGCTTGAGTTCGGTAGAGCCTGCATCAAACCACTCGATAAACCCGGCAAGGCTGGGCGTGTTGGCGCTTTCATAGGAAAAGGCGGCGTTGACCAGTTCGTCGAGCGGATCGTTGGCCTCTCGCCCCAGCCGCGCGATCAGCTTGGCACGCCCTTCCCATGCCCCGGTAAGCAGCCACGCGATCAAGGCTTGCGGTGTCTCGAAATCGGCAAGGCGCAGAAGCTCGCGCAGTCTGTCAGCGGTCTCTGCCACCATCGCGGGCGCATCCTTGCGGCGCAAATGGTGCCACAGCGCGACATTCTCGCCCCGAGGGACATGCTCCAGCAGATCGTCCTGCGACCACCCGATCAAGGGCGAAGCCAGCAGGTTCGCGCATTCCAGATCATCCAGCGGCTGAGCAGCAAAGCGCAACGCGCTCATCACATCCCTGACGGCCAGCGGAGTATCCAATCGCAAGCGGTCGACCCCCGCCACCGCGACACGGCGCTTGTGCAATTCCTCTACAACCTGAGTTGCCAGAGTGCCGCGTTTCCGCACCAGCACCATGACATCGCCTGGTTCTGCAAGTCGGCGCTCGCCTTTCTCCAGCACAAAGCGATCGGGGCCATGAACCCATTGCGCCACCTGCGCCGCGATCTTCTCCGCAAGCACGGTGTCATGATGGGCCAGCCATTCGCGGCTCTCATCCTCGGGATTGGCTTCATCGGCGCGCACCGGCTCCCACAAGGTCACCAGTCCCGCCCTGTCATCGCCCACGTGGTCTGGCGGCGCGCTGGGAAGTCCGAAAGCCTCATGCCCAAGCAAGCCGATAGCGGCATTGACGAAATCGAGCACAGGCTGCGCGGTGCGGAAAGAGCGCTCCAGATCGAGCGGCAACCATGCCGGCACATTGCGGCGGTCGCGCATCTCCAGCGCATGCGCGCGCGCATCCTCGATCCGCTGGCGAATTTTGCCTTTGGCGCGCTCGTAATTCTCCGGGCTGGTCCCCTGAAAGCCAAAGATCGCCTGCTTGTAATCACCCACGGTGAAGATGGTGCGCAGCTTATCCCCGCTGGCGCCTTCGCCGCTGAAGAAATCATCGATCAACGCATCGACGATGTCCCATTGCGCTTCGTTAGTGTCCTGCGCTTCGTCGATCAGGATGTGGTCAAAGCGGCGATCGAGCTTGTAGCGAATCCAGTCGGCGGTCTCGGTGTTCTTGAGCAATAGCGCCGCGCGGCGGATAAGGTCGTCGAAATCGAGCAGTCCTTCGCGACGCTTGGCATCATGCCAGCGCAGGGCAAAGGCGCGGCCCAGTTCTAGCGCGGCGGTGAGCAATTCGGCCAGGCTGAGCAGAGCGCGGCGTTCCTCGACCTGAGCGACCGCCTCGGCGATCAAGTCCTGCCCCTCGGCAAAGCCAGGGTGGTTCTCGCGCGGTTTCTTAATCTTTCGATTGGCCGAACCATCTGCCTTGAGCAAAGTGCCCCTGAAGCCCACCATCCGCTCGGCCCGCGAAGGCAGGTCCAAGCTCAACCATTCGCGCATGAAGGTGAGGCACTCAGCCGCTGTCTTGGTCCCCCAATCCTCCAGCGCGGGGATCATCGCCTGAAGGGTGTCGTCCGGGAAGAAGTCAGAGTCCAACCCTTCGACGGCCCATGTCTCATCGGCATCGGCGGGCATGTCCAGCATGGCGCGCACGCGGGCATTGACGGGGGACTGCCAGCCCTGCGGCCCCTGCCACAGCTCCTCGCGGCCCGCACAGCGCATCAGCCAGCCATGCAGCGAGCTTGGGTCCTTGTGGGTCACGAACAGCTGAACCGCATCGAGAATGCGCGTGTCATTGCTTGCTTCAGCCTCGCTCAGCATATCGGCAAGCACCGTGCGGGCGAGCAATTCGCGCTGGCGATCCTCCATCGGGCGCGATCCGGGGGCAAGATCGGCCTCTTCAGGGAAGTTCGCCAGCAGCCATTGCGAGAAAGCGTGGATCGTATCGATCCTGAGCCCGCCTCCGGGACAATCGAGCACGCTTGCAAACAAGGTCCGCGCCCGCTCTCGTGTTGCGTCGGAAGTGTCTGCCCCCAGATGGCGCAATTCCGTGAAGAGCTTGGTGTCCTCCAGCCGCACCCAGCGCGCGAGCACCGCGTTGATGCGGTTCGCCATCTCCGCTGCGCCTGCCTTGGTGAAGGTGAGGCACAGGATCTGATCCGGCTGGACATCCGGGCGCAAGAGCAGCCGCAGCACGCGCGCTGACAACACCTGCGTCTTGCCCGTCCCGGCCGAAGCGGACAGCCAGACATTGTCCGCGGGCGAGACCGCTTTCAATTGATTGTCCTTGAGCGGGAAGACCTTGGCACTCATTGCCCGCTCTCCTGCGTACTGCCTTGCGCGAAGTACCACTCTTCCAGCCGCATCAGCTGATCGTATTCGGTGTAGCCGGGGTAATTGGGATTTTCGCGCGCCGTGAACGGATCGCTGCCGAGGATGTAGCGGGTAATCGCTTCGGCGAGTCGCTCCTCATGCAGCGGCAGGAACTCGTCAGGCTCCAAACCCGTGCGATCCTTATCGCCTTTGATGGGTGTGACGATCTTTCCGAACGCGCCCTCATGCTTGGCAAGGGACCAGAATTCGAACGCGCTTGCTTCCCCGCTGGTCGGAGTCTCGTTCTCGTCGTCCAGGTCGCGCTTGAAGCCGCCGTGGCGCGCAATCAGGCCCAGCACGCCCAATTGCAGGCGATATCCGGCGGCAACTTCAGATTTTGTCGGCGACGAACCGGTCTTGTAATCGACAATGCCCAGCGTCCCGTCGGGCATTCGGTCAATCCGGTCAGCCTGCCCGTGGACTCGCACGCTGCGATATTGCATCGACCCCCAAGCCTCGGTCAGCGCCACGTCGCGGCCATCTTCGCGTGCCAGATCGATCCATTGCTCAAACCGCTCAAGCGCGACCATGATGCGCGGCCTCCACAGGCCCCATAGCAGCGGGTGGGGGTTGGTCTTGGCCAGAGCATCACTGGCAAAGGGCAGCAGTGGCAAACCCGGCTGCTCCAAACGCGCGCAGTGCCATTGATCGAGGATCGCATGCACCAAGGTACCGCGCAAAGCCGGATCGCTGAACGGATCAGCCGCCAGCGGATCAAGCCTACGCAAACCCAGAATTTTCTTCGCATAGAACTGATACGGATCGCCCAACAACCGATCGAGCGCGGTGGCACTGATCGAGACGCGGCGCAGCTGAGGCGAGGGATTGGGAGCGGGCCGCGGATAAGGCTCTGGTGCTGGCGGCGGCGCGCGATCAATTAGCGGCAGTAGCTTGGGGATCACCTGTTCGCGGTGCTTGTCCGCTTCGTCCTCACCCAGCAGCGCTTCGACCCGCAGCAGGAAGCGCGAGGGGCGCGTCGGCCCGTCCTGATCGCGCTGCGCCCGGCTCAGCACGACTTCAGGCGCGCCCATGGCTCCGGCCAGATCATGCGCGGCAAGGCCGATTCGAAACTCCGCCCCCGGCACGCCCAGTGCGCGCAGGATACCCGGTGCGAGCAGGCTGTCAGGCGAAGGGTTTTGCGGCCATGTGCCTTCGTTCAGCCCGCCGCAAATCACCAGATCAGCGCGCGCCATGCGGCTTTCGAGAAGGCCGTAAATGCTCACCCGCGGATGCCCGCCATAGGGCGGACGCACAGCGATCTCATCCATCGCATCGCGCAAGGCCCCCGGCAGGTCCGCCTTGGCAAGCCCCGTAGCGCACTCGCCTGCATGGAAGCGCAAATCCTCGACCATGCGCGCCAGAGTTCGGCCATCTTCGCGCGCCCAGACAGCTTCCCCGGCGAGCGCTTCGGCAGCTGTGCTCACAGTATCCAGCGCATCGGCCAAACCGGTCTCTTCAGGCAGGTCAAGCAAGGAGGTGAGCACCGCCTCCACTTCGTCCCACCATGCGATGACGTCGGGAGAGTCGGTCGCGCTCGCCGCATCGCGCAGGGCGGCCAGTCCCGGCGCTGGTGCGGGGCCACGCAATTGCCGCTCAAACAGCCGCAAATGGGCGAGCCATTCGCGCCGCGCTTCGCTGTCCGTACTCGCAATCAGCGGATGGCTGAGCGCTGCGACAAGGCTTACGGGCTCGCCGCCGTCCCCCGCAATCTGCGCCAGCAAGGCGAACAAGCGTCCGGCTGGCGTCAGCGAGAGCGGGCGACCCGCCGTGTCGTCGGCCACGATGTTCCAGCGCGCCAGATGCTGCACGACTCGCCGCGCCAGGCTGCGGTCGGCGCTGATCACGGCAACCCGCTTGCCCGGCACCTCCAGCGCCTCGCGCACCAGTAAGGCGATGGCCTGCGCTTCTTCCTCACTTGTCGCGCTGGTGAGCGTTCGCGCCCCCGGCAGGCGGCGCTTATCGGCCTCGAGAGTGACCCACGATTTGCTCGCCTGCGGGGGCAGGAAGAGCGAGCTGATCGCGCGGCTGCGCGCAGGCTCGGCGGCGCTTAGGCCCTTGCGGTGCCATGGGCGGACCTCTTCGCGCGCCAGCCCCATGCGCTCCAGCAACAGCTTGAGGTGATATTGCGGGTGTGTGAGCGCTTCCTGGCTGGTAAAGGCTTGCGCCCCCGGTTCCGGCGCTGCGCCTGCCCGGCCAAGCTCCTCCCACGCTACATCCGACATGGCGAGATCAAGATCTGGCAGGATCACCGCGCCTTGCGGCAGGTCAGCGACCACGCGCAGCATGCGCGCAAGAGCCGGCGATGCGCTGGTGACACCCGCTGCCACTATGGGCGTTTGGGGCGGGTCTTCGCGCCATTTGCGGCGGGCACGCTCAAACAGAATGTTGCGGCGCGTGGCGGCATCGACTTCGCCGCGTTCCTGAAGCTGGGAAAGCCAGCGCGCCTGCACTCTGGCGAAGAGGCGGATCGAATCCTGCCAATGGCCGGAGAGATCATCCAGCATGGTCAAAACCGCCTCGCTCAGCAGGTCAGCCGGGGCCCTTTCTTCCACAAGTAGGCGGTCCATCGCGCGTGCAATCTCGCGCGCGAGACGCAGCCTCGCTGCCCCAGGAAGCGAGGGCTTGCCCAGTTCCGCCAGCTCCACTTCAACCAGCCGCGCCAGTTCCAGCCAGCGCCGCGTCGGCTCCACCGCAGGCGGCAGATCACTCGCGCCCAAAGGATCGAGCAGCGCGCCCAAAGCCTCATCCAGATCAAGATCGCCGACTGTCACCATGCGCGGCATCAGCATGCCCGCCTGCCCGCTCTCGCCGGTATGCCGGATAAATGCCTCGGATATCGTGCGCGCCGCGCGCGAACTGGGCACCAGCAAAGTCAGGCGGGCAAGACCCAGATCGCCTTGCGCATAGCGCGGCACCAGTCCGGCAACCAGCGCATCGGCAAAGCCACGATGCGCGGCGATGGAATAGACCTCTGGGGTCTCCTTACCCACGCTCTAGCGCCACCTCGGTCGGGCGGATCGCTTGCGGCGTGCCGACTTCGAACCATTGGCCCGTGAAGGCAACACCGAACAGGCGGCCTTCCTCTATCGCGCGGGTCCACAACAGATTGGTCGAAAATTTGCCTTGAGGGGCCTCGCGCAGCAGCCGCTTCGCAACCAGCTGAATGCCGGTGTAAATGAAGGGTGCAATCCGCCCCGGCTTGCGGCGTGACAGTTTGCCGCGCGGGTCCATGTAGAAATCGCCTTCGCCAGCGAAGTTGCTCGCCTGCATGTGCGGGACGACCAGCAGCAGCGCGTCCATCTCATCCGGGTTCCAGCGCGCCGACAGGTCGGCAAAGGCGTTTTGCGGACCGTCGAGCCAGATATTGTCAGCATTCAGGCAGAAGAACGGATCAGGCAATTCCCCTTGTGCCTTGATCAGCCCTCCGCCTGTTTCGAGCAATTCCTCGCGCTCATCGGAAATTACGACGCGCGGCAATTCCCGATCAAGCACATGGGCTTCCAGCGCATCCGCGAGATAGTGGACGTTCACGACAGCGCGCGCGACACCAGCCTCTGCCAGCCGATCAAGCGCGTGATCGACCAGCGGCTTGCCCGCCACCCGCACCAGCGGCTTGGGCTGCGATGCGGTGAGCGGGCGCATCCTCTTGCCAAGGCCAGCGGCCATCACCATCGCCGTGTCACTCGCCAAAGACGCTTTATCGCTCATTGTTCAAGGTCTCCCACCTGCATCGCGCAGTTCCTGAGGGATATTGGCATCAAACCATTGCGAAACGGGGGCAAGAGCAGGATGTGCAAGATCGCGCTCCATCGCCGCCCAGACGCGCGGGATCATGCCGAGGTAGCGCGGTTTGCCATCGCGCTGATTGAGGCGAGAGAAGATGCCAACGATCTTGGCGTTACGCTGTGCACCAAGCAGGGCGTAGTCAGCCTCGAACTCGTCATCCACAAGACCGCGCGTGCAATAGCGTTCGAGCATCGTAGCCTCTAACTGAGGCGAGACATCCCGCCGCGCGTCTTGCAGCAGCGAAACGAGGTCATAGGCCGGGTGCCCGACCAACGCGTCCTGAAAGTCGATCAGACCCTGTGGCGCCTTCGCCACGCCGCCCAGCAGCATGATGTTCTCCGCATGATAATCGCGCAGCACGGTCACGCGCGGCTTGGACGGTTGGAGCAGAGGGCCGAGCGCTTCGCCCCACGCAGCCTTGTAACCCTCAGCATCGACATCGAGCCCTTGCGAGGGACAGAACCATTCGGTGAACAGGCCAACCTCGCGGGAATAAATGGGCATGTCGTAATCGGGAAACGGGCCAGCGGGGCGCTGGTGCAGGTCAATCAGCGCATCGATGGCCGCCTCATAAGCCTCCCTTTCGCCATCGGGATGGGTATCGATCCAGTCGCGCATGCGATCATTGCCAAAGTCCTCAAGCAGCACCCAGCCTTTCGCAGAATCGCTGGCAAAGATGTAAGGTGCACGCATGGCATTGTCGTGCAGCCAGCCAGCGACATTGAGGAAAGGCACAGGGTCCTCGTGCGGCGGCGGAGCGTGCATCAGCATCGCCCCCTCGCCACCCGCGCGGCGCAGGCGGAAGTAGCGGCGGAACGAGGCATCGCCCGGTATCACGTCAATTTCGGCATCATCCCAGCCTGCTGTGCGCAGGAAGTCATGCAAACCTTCAGGCAATTCACTCATGGCATCCGCCCTAGCCAATCCGCCCCGCCACTCGCAATCGCTATACGGCCTTCATCCGCGACTTCTAACGCAATCGACAGGCAAGCGGCCTCATGCGCAAAGCCACCGGCATGATCGGGCCATTCCGCGATCAGTGCGGCGCCTTCGCGATAGTCGTCGAGGCCAATTTCGTCCGCCTCAGAAGGATGCTTCAGGCGATAGAAATCGGCATGCACAACGGGCACGCGCAAAGGCGGGGCGTCATAGGTCTCGACAATTGTGAAGGTCGGGGATGGAACTTCGTGAGGATAACCCAGCGCTGCGATAACCGCGCGCGCCAGTGTCGTCTTGCCCGCTCCCAACCCGCCCGAAAGCGCAATCACGTCCCCTTCGCGCACGACGCTAGCGATTCTGGCGCCATAGTCTTCAACCGCCGCAAGATCGGGCAAGGCAATGCGGACAATCTCGCTCACGGCAGCAGAATGATCGCGGTGGTGCCCACGCCCTCTTCGCTGGCGAGTTCCAACGTCCCGCCATGCGCCTCTACCAATTGCCGTGCGAGCGGAATGCCAAGCCCGGTGCGGGTCTCTACCGTCCCGTCATCTCCCTTGCGAACAACGCCAAGCGCTTGCGTGAGTTCATCCTTGCTCATCCCACGTCCATTGTCAGAGATGACGATTGCGGCGGCCCATTCATCCTCGGCGCCCGGCTTGGGCACTTCGATCAGGATCTGACCGTCCTGCGGCGTCCCTTCGATAGCGTTGTCGAGCAGATTACCCACCGCGCGGGCCAATTGGCGCGGATCAGCCATGGCAATGCGTGCCTTCTTGCCCTTGAGATCAAGTCCCAGACCCGCGCCGACAATCGCCTCCTCACGCTCACGGACGATCTGAGTGAGGAAGGGCAGCAGCTCGATTTTCTCCTTCGAGATCGGCATCAGCCCCGCCTCGCTTTGCGAGAGGTCGAGGACGTTCTCCACCTGCTCGGTCAGCCGCTCAACCGAGGTGAGGATCGCATCGACATATTCAC
>JBCBMN010000031.1:0-22119 GCA_039822745.1 Pseudomonadota bacterium
TTGCAAGCGGTAACTCGCGCACCCACTATCGCGCCATGAGCACAGAACCGCAACCGGCGAGCTACCGTCCCGACCCTGCAATTGAGGAACTGGCTGAATGGCTTGGCGCTCCGGTTCAAGCTGCGGATTTCCCTCAAGCACGCATCCGCTTCCGCAATGATCGCGCAGCGGCGAGTGTCGGCCTTGCGGGCATGAGCGATGAGGACTGGGCCAGGCATTTCGGTCGGTTTGCTCCGCTGGACGGCAATCTGCCGCAGCCGCTGGCGCTCAAATATCACGGCCATCAATTCCGCGCGTACAATCCCGAAATCGGCGATGGGCGCGGCTTTCTGTTCGCTCAGATGCACGGCAGCGATGGCCGGCTGATGGATCTGGGAACGAAGGGTTCGGGCACCACACCCTATAGCCGCAGAGGCGATGGACGCCTGACACTGAAGGGCGCGGTGCGCGAAATTCTGGCGACCGAGTTTCTCGAAGCCTTGGGCGTCAACACCTCCAAAACATTCAGCGTGATCGAAACCGGCGAACAGTTGGAGCGCGGCGATGAGCCCTCGCCCACGCGGTCTGCGGTGATGGTCCGCCTGTCGCACTCGCATATCAGGATCGGCACGTTCCAGCGCCTGCTCACCTTGGAAGAGCCCGATCACATGGCGGCGCTGGTCGACTATTGCCTTGCGCAATTTCCCGGCAACGCTCCGCCTCAGGATGCGCCGGGTCGCGATCAGCCTGCCGTCCGGCTGATGCATCAAGTGGTGGAGCGCATGGCAGATCTCGCCGCGAGTTACATGGTTTCCGGCTTTGTCCACGGCGTGCTCAACACCGACAATATGAACATCACGGGCGAGAGCTTTGATTATGGCCCGTGGCGTTGGCTGCCCACATGGGAGCCGAGCTTCACCGCGGCCTATTTCGATCATGGCGGGCTGTATGCCTTTGGTCGGCAACCCGAAGCCTTGCACTGGAATAGCGGGCAATTGGGAGTGGCCTTGCGCGCGCTGGTTGAAAGCGAGCCGCTGATCGCTGCGCTCGAACGGTTCGGGCCGCTCTACATGGAAGCGATTGCGCGCCGCTGGTGCTGGCGTCTGGGCGTTGAGCCGCGCGGGGTTGAGGAGGATGCAAAGCTCGTCTCGCTCTGCGAAAAGGCGATGCGCGACAGCGGGCTGGGGCCGGACGCCTTCTTCTTTGTTAATCGCGGTGCGCGCGGGCTTGAAAAAGCTCCAACCGAGTTGGCCGAGGCGCTAGGAGCCTATGATTCAGTGTCGGACACGCACGCATACTGGTCCGATGCACAGCCGCAATCGATGCTTATCGAAGAGGTCGAGGCAATCTGGGCCGCGATTGATGAAGGCGATGACTGGTCACCGCTGGAAGCCAAGGTTTCGGCGCTGCGCCGCATGGGTGAGGCGCACGGGTCTGCACCGGTTCCGATGGGCCATGCGGTGCCCTCACCGGTTAGCTAACCCTTGTATGCTGCGGCAAACCCATACGAATTTTCCTTTGCATTCCTTTTGCCGCGAATTAGGGGATAGGGTTTAGGGGAGGATGATGCCGGGCCAGATGCTTAAGTGTCTTCCGGCGGTCTTGGGCAAAAGTTCACGCTGTAAAAATCGCAGGCGGCAGCGCGGACGGAGTACGAGTTTGTATTACGTTGGCTAACGATACGCTTATCTCATACGAACCAGCCACAGGCGAAGAGCTGTGGCGCGGCGGGCATAGCGATGTTGCCGCAGCCGTAAGCCGCGCGCGCAAAGCCTGGCCGTCATGGGCAGCATCGCCGCTGGGCAATCGCATCGAAACCACTCGCCGCTTTGCCAATGAAGTGCTCAAACGCGCCGATGATTTCGCCTATCTTATCGCACGCGAGGTGGGAAAGCCGCTTTGGGAAGCGCGCACCGAAGTCGACGCGGTGATCAAGAAAGTCGACATCTCTGTCAGCGCCTATGCCGAGCGCACCGGCAAGAAAAAGTTCGACAGTGCGCTGCAAGGCACCGCCGCCGTCCGCCACAAACCGCATGGCGTGATGGCGGTGCTGGGCCCTTATAACTTCCCCGCTCACCTGCCCAATGGCCACATCGTCCCGGCTCTTATCGCGGGCAATACGGTGTTGTTCAAACCGTCCGAGAAAACGCCTGCAACCGGTGAGCTGCTGGTTAAGTGTTTCGAAGCGGCAGGCGTGCCGGAAAACGTGGTTCAGCTTGTCATTGGCGGGCCGGAAGAAGGCAAGGCACTGGTCGCTCATCCCGGTGTGGATGGCGTGCTGTTCACGGGCTCCGCGCAAGCCGGCATTGCGATCAATCGCAAGCTTGCCTCCAATCCCGGCAAGATCGTCGCGTTGGAAATGGGCGGCAACAATCCAATGGTGCTGCTGGATACGCCCAAGCTGCAGGACGCCGCCGCGCTGATCATCCAAAGCGCGTTCACCACGTCAGGACAGCGCTGCACCGCCGCGCGCCGCCTGATCGTGCAAGAGAGTGTCTATGATGATCTGATGCTCGAACTGATCCCGATGACGCGCAAGCTGATCGTGGGAGACCCACTGGCTGAACCCCAGCCCTTTATGGGCCCTGTGATCGACACACAGACTGCAGAGCGGCTGAACGACAGCTTCGTCACGCTTCTGACAGCAGGGGGCAAAGCGCTCGCCCCGATGCGTCAGATCAATCCTGACAAGCCGTTCCTCACGCCCGGCATTATCGACACGACAGACATTCCCGACCGGCCAGATATCGAGCTGTTCGGACCTCTGCTGCAAGTTATCCGAGTGCCCGATCTCGACGCTGGCATTGCGGAGGCGAACAATACGCGCTTTGGCCTGTCCGCTTCGCTGATTGGCGGAACGCCCGATGATTACGGACGGTTCTGGGCGAATATTCGCGCCGGGATTATCAACTGGAACCGCCCCACCAATGGCGCGTCCTCCTCTGCTCCATTCGGAGGGATTGGCCTTTCGGGCAATCACCGCCCGGCTGCTTACTACGCGGCGGACTATTGCGCTTATCCGGTCGCCAGCAATGAAATGGAACAGCCGCGCGCCAATATCGGGGTTGGCCTCAAAGAGTGATCGCGCGCGGTTTTAGGGCCGCTTCGCTAAGGCCGCTTCCAAGTCACGACATCAACTGCGGTCAGATCGCCTGATGTCTTGCGCGCAAACACCTGCACATGCGTGCCCCGACGCTCGGCAATCAGGCTCGCCTCTGGCTGAGTGTAATAGGCCGACTCCAACCCTTCACGCTTGGCGATGGTGTAGTGGTATTGCAGCGCATCTTCCATCGCCGCGGGAGTGACATAGCGCACCAGTCGCATCTCGCATGTCGCTTGCTCTGAGGCAGCGGCCACGCGGACCATTCCATGCGGCATGATGCGCGCAGCACTCGGCATGGTCGCAGCGTAGGCAAAGTCACCCGTCACATCCTCGCGGCATTCGAGCGGCACTTGCAGCACTTCGAGCACGGCGCCCACCCCGAATTGCTCTTCCAGGCTGGCTGGACCCGGGCTTTCGCTGGCAAAAGGCAGATCTTCGATCGGGCCGTCCGCAAGCAGTTCCAGCCGCGCCGTCTCGCGCGCTCTGCTTGTCGCTTCATCGCTGCGTTTGAAAGAAGGCAGCGCGTGGTCATAGCCAATGGTGATCGCCGCATTGGCTTCGTTGCGATAGGCAAGATCGGGATCGACCATCAGCGGATCATTCAGCGCACTCGCCAGATAGGGGTCGATCTCATTCACCACGGACGGTTCATCAACACCCGCATCGCCGCCGCATGCCGACAGGCTGATGGCAGCAGCAAAGGCCACGATGATCGCTTCACAACGCATGGGTCAGCCATTCGCACAGCTTGGTTAAAAAACTCGCCCAAAATGAAAACGCCCCCATCCCCGCGAGCGGACATGAAGGCGCTTTCCACGACTGGTGGTAGCCGTGCCGGGACCATCGGTGGGAATGGCCCAAGTCGAACCGGGCCGAGAAAGAGGAGAGAATTTTCGTCCCCGGCCCAAGATGTTGTTCACTTATAGGGGAGACAAACTGAACGCACTCACATCGGCTGCGACAGTGATCATTCAGGAAAGTATCCGGAAATCTGACAAGTTGGACCTTGCTTGCGCTGCGCGGGTGACGCTCCTAGTGGGGGCGCAGTCATGGCCCCCGATACATCTCCCAACCCAGCCAAGCCTTCGGGACTCCCCCAAGCGCTTGGTGCTTACCTGATCTGGGGATTCCTGCCGCTTTACCTGCTGCTCGTCACCAGCGTGCCACCGTTCGAATTTGTTGGGTGGCGGATCATCTGGACGCTCCCGCTGTGTCTGGTGATCATCGCGTTTCGCAAGCAATTCCCCGAGATTCGAGCCGCCATCACGTCTCCGCGCGTCATGCTGATGCTGCTCGCCAGTTCAGTTCTGATCGCGACCAATTGGTTCGTCTATATCTGGGCGATCATGCAGGGGAATGTCTATGCTGCCTCGCTGGGCTATTACCTCAACCCGCTGGTTAATGTGCTGCTGGGCACCGTGCTGCTGGGCGAACGGTTGTCCAAGTGGCAGTGGGTGGCGGTTGCGGTTGCAGGCGGCGCGGTGGCGTTGCTTCTTGCTGGCGCGCTGACAACTCTCTGGATCAGCCTGACGCTTGCCTTTAGCTTTGGCAGCTATGGCATGGTACGCAAACAGGTGGATGTGGGCGCACTGCCGGGCCTCACCCTTGAAAGCGCTATCCTGGTGCTGCCTGCCAGCGGCATTGCTTACGCTTACGCGGTCAGTGATGCAGGGCCTGCGTTTGGAACCGATGTGACCATGAGCGTGCTGATCATGTTCTCAGGCGTTTTGACGGCCGTTCCGCTGCTGCTCTTCGCCATCGCTGCGCGCCGTATGGAATATTCGACCCTTGGCTTTATCCAGTATCTGGCGCCCACCATCGTCTTCTTCCTCGGCCTGTTTGTCTTTGGCGAGAAGTTGGAGCCCGTCCAATTGATGAGCTTTTTCCTGATCTGGACCGCGGTGGCGATCTTCGCTGCAGACATGTGGGTGCGATCGCGCCGGGCAAAGCGTGAATTGTTCACAGCGGGCGCTTAGCCCCCAAACCTACTAGCCCACAAACTTCCAACCGAGCGCCTGTCCGCCATGCCACGGCACAATCGTCTCGCCCACCAGCGCGAGTTCCTCCGGCACAGCAACCTGCACCCGCTCCAGTGTCACCGTCTCTTCATTGACCGGCAGCTTGTAGAAAGCCGGGCCATTGAGCGAGGCGAAGGCTTCGAAGCGGTCAATCGCATCCTCTTGCTCAAACACCGTCAGATAGCTTTCAAGCGCAAAGGGCGCGCCGAAAATGCCCGCACAGCCGCAAGCGCTTTCCTTGTCACCGCGCAGATGCGGGGCGCTGTCCGTGCCAAGGAAGAACTTGCGCTGGATCGCCGGGTCTGCCGAGGTTGCCGCAGCGCGCAAAGCCAGCCGGTGCGTCTCGCGCTTGGCGACGGGCAGGCAGTAATTGTGCGGCTGGATACCACCCACCAGCATGGCGTTGCGGTTGATATGGAGGTGCTGGGGCGTGATCGTCGCGGCGACATTGTCACCTGCAGCCTTCACGAACTCGACCGCATCCGATGTCGTGATATGCTCAAACACCACGCGAAGATTGGGGAAGTTTGAGACGATCCCATGCAAATAGCGGTCAATAAACTCCGCCTCGCGGTCAAACACATCAATATCGGCATCGACCACCTCACCATGGATGCACAGCACGATGTCCTCTGCCTCCATCCGCTCGAACACCGGATAAATGCTTTCGACATCGGTAACACCGCTGGAGGAATTGGTGGTCGCATTGGCGGGGTACATCTTGGCCGCGGTGAACACGCCCTCACGGGCCCCGCGCGCAAGGTCATCAGGATCAGTTGTGTCAGTGAGATAGCAGGTCATCAGCGGCTCGAAACGCACGCCTTCGGGCACGGCTGCTCTGATCCGGTCGCGGTATTCGGACGCCAGCTGCGTCGTCGTCACCGGCGGAGTGAGGTTCGGCATAACAATCGCGCGCGCAAATTGCCGCGCTGTGTATGGCACCACGCCGCGCATGATGTCTCCATCGCGAAAGTGCAGGTGCCAGTCATCGGGGCGGCGGATTGTCAGCGTGTCTGTCATGCCCCCTCCCATAGAAGCGCTTGTTTAGGCTTTCCAGTGCGAGTGCGCGCGCTTACACGGGCGCGGCTATGAAGACTGTTGCTTTTCTCGCTTGCGAGACCACTCTACCCGGATCGGGCTCCCGCCGCGAAGATGCTTTCGAACACGATCTGATGATCGAGGCGTTGGAACCCGCCTTTCGCGCAAGGGGTCTGAACCTGCGCGTCATCGATTGGGAAGCGCCGCTGAGCACCTTTGACGGGGTCGATTTCGTTCAGGTCGGCAGCACATGGAACTATTGGGACAAGGTCGAGGATTTCCTCGCCAAGCTTGAAGCACTTCAGGATCGCGGGATCATGGTCGCCAACGCGCCTGATCTGATCCGCTGGAACATCAAGAAGACCTATCTGCAGGAACTCGAAGCCAACGGCGCGCGGACCATCCCGACCCTTTGGCGAGAAACGGTAACCGAAAAGGGGGTGACCGAAGCCTTCGAAGTGTTCGAATGCGACAAGGTCGTCGTCAAACGACAGATCGGCGCGGGCGCAGACGGGCAGGAGCTGATTTCACGCCGCGGGATGCCGGGTCCGAATTGGGTGTTTGGCCACCCGGCAATGCTCCAGCCTTTCCTGCCCGCCATCGCCAGCGAGGGTGAAATCAGCCTCATCTTCATCGACGGTGCGTTCAGCCACGCGCTTCTCAAATGCGCCGCTTCGGGCGATTATCGCATCCAGTCGCTTTACGGCGGGACTGAAGAAGACTTCTCCCCCAACGCAGAAGACATCGCAGCAGCGCAAAAGGTGCTCGATGCCGTGCCCTTCCCCACCCCGCTCTATGCCCGGGTCGACATGCTGCGGATGGAGGATGGCGGCCTTGCGCTGATGGAAGCAGAGATGATCGAGCCGTATCTTTATCCTGTACAAGGGCCCGAACTTGGTGCCAAACTCGCAAAGGCGATCAAGTCAAGATTGGGGGGTTAAAAAGATGAATGGGGAAACAGCGAGTGACAAAGCCCTTTCGGACCGGCTTTTCCTGCAAATTGTCTGCGGAGTGTCTCTAGCGATTTGTGTTGCATTCATTGCAGCCGCGACATTCTTTGATGCCAATTTCCCCACAACCTTTATCGCTTTGTTCTTCGGCGTCTTTGTCGGGGTTCTGATCTATGTGTTTGTTGATCCCTCCGAGGAGAACAAGATTGCTATCGGAGGACTCTCGCTCGGTGGGATGACGGCGGTGGTTGTGCTGTTCGCGTATTTGTTTGCTGACGACATCAACACCGAAATGAACCCGCCGCCAAGCGACGAGGAAGCCCAGGAAGAGATCGTCGATCTGAAGGCCGACCTTCGAAAAGCCAAACGAGAGGTGGCAACACTCAAAGGCGAACTGGAAGACGCCCAGAGTGCCAGCGGCAACACCACCGCACTTACCGATGCGAGCCTGCTTGCAGCGATCCGCCAAACCTCGCCCGATTCGGACCTTGGCAAAAGCATTCTCGACATCTTCAATTCCGGGGACGGCCCGTTCGATCCGACAATTGGCGATGTCGAAGTCCGCGTTGCCTTTAACGAGAAGATTGCAGACTCACAGTTCCATTATTGCCATACGGCACGCGATGATCTTGCTGGGCCCGTACGCTTCAGCCGGGTTGTTGACGGTGAGGTGCTTGGCCCTGTCCAGCTGGATCCGGCCAACGATATCGGCACGCGCAATTGCCGCAATCCGCAGATCGACTACGAAGCAAAGCTTGGCTGCGACGCCGCGATCGAATTGCTGACGGCTGAGGAATATACGGGCTGCAAAAACGGTGAACCCATCCGCTGGCTGACCGATCAAAAGCGCTTTGAGCTGTCGGCCACAAGGCTCAATCCCGCATTGCTCCCGCGCGAGGACCGATAGGCCTCGAAATTCGCATCCCGGATGCCTAGCTATCGTGCCATGATCGCTACACATCTGACCACCCGCGCCGTCATTCGCCTGTCCCCGCGTGAGGGGAGCGCCGAAAACGTTCGCGGCTTTCTGCAAGGGCTGGTGACCAATGATGTCTCCGGCACGCTGCCGGTCTATGCCGCATTGCTGAGCGCACAGGGCAAGGCGATGTTCGATTTTCTGGTGTGGGACGGGGGCGAAGGCGCGCTGCTGATCGATTGCGAAGCGGCGATCGCGGATGATCTGGTGAAGCGCTTGTCACTCTATCGCCTGCGCCGCGCGATCGACATTGGCCGCGATGAGACGCTGGGCCTGCACTGGTCGCTTGATCTGCAGGACAAGGCCGTCGCGGACCCTCGGCTTGCCGAATTGGGTTATCGCTGGCTGGGCGAATCTAGCGGAGAAGCGGCGGATGACGCTTGGATGGCCCACCGCTTGTCGCTGGGCGTTTCGGAAGGCACGAGCGAGCTTGGCGACATCCTGTGGTTGGAGACCAATGCGGTCGAGCTGAACGGCGTGAGCTTTGAGAAAGGCTGCTATGTCGGGCAGGAAAACACCGCGCGGATGAACTGGCGGCAAAAGGTCAACCGGCGACTGGTCGTGGTGCCGCTGGAAGCCTCAGAGGAAAAGCGGCAGAAGATCGCCTATTCCGAGCTCGGGCTGGCCGTGGATCACTTGCGGGTTGCGGACCTTGATCCCGCCATTCTTCCAGACTGGCAACGCGCCGGTATCGAAGGCTAACGCCTCAGCTGGTCTGATACCGCTCCATAGAGCTTTCCAGCGCGTCCTGAGCCCGTTGGCGGGCTGCATCGCGCGGAAGGCCCAGCGAGTTCGCCAAGGCCGCTCCTATCAAGGCATCACCCAGCGCCAGCAGCACCAGGTTGAGCGTGTCGCGATGCACCGGCTGTTCTTCCAGATCGGCACCGCCTTCTTCGGTCGCAATCTCGTCAACCAGTTGGTGGATCGTGGTGATGATCGGCGCCAACGCATCCTCATTCCCGGTAAGGAGCATCCAGCTGGTCAGCGCGCCTGCCCCTTCGCGATCAAACGCATCGAAGGTCAGGTCAACAACCTCGCGTGCGGAACCCAGCCCGGCCCGGCTTGCATGCACCGCTTCCTTGATCGTCTCACACACCGTGCGGGCGAGGTGTTCGGCAAGCGACTTCTGCAGGCCCGATGCCGATCCGAAATGGTGCAGCAAATTTGCATGAGTGCGCCCGATCCGTGTCGCGACAGCCTTGAGCGTCACTGATTGCGGACCCGTCTCAATCAGCAGCGCGCGCGCAGCTTCAAGGGCGGATTTACGGGATTCTTCGGGCGATAGCCGTTTTCGTGCACTCATTGTGCCAATAGTGTAGCCACGTTTGCCTCTGCGAACAACCAGTTGGCAACAGCGCAGGGCAAAACTAGGCAGCAGCGCTCAGAGTTGAGAACTCAAGCGCAAACTCGCGCGCCAAAGCCTTCTCACCGCGCGCGCAGGAATGGCGCATCGATGTCACCCCGGTCGCGGCAAAGCCCAGCTTCTGAAGCACGCGGCCCGATGCCGGATTGTCGAGAAAGTGCATCGCCTGAACCCGGTTATATCCCAGCGCGCGCGCGATTGAGAGCACAGCAAGGCCCGCTTCGGTCGCATAGCCCTGCCCCCAATGATCGCGCGCAATCCAATATCCCAGCTCGGTCCCGTCATCGAAGGCATCGCTGCGATCAATGCCAATACAACCGACAAGTGCTGCATCCTTGGCGCGGGCAATCAGGAAACGCGGAAAATGTGGCTCAATCGGGAGCGCGGTGAAGGCACGCGCATCCTCTTCGCGATAGGGCCATGGCGCGCTGGCAAGGTTTCGCACGACGCCTTCGTCAGCGATACCGTCCAGAACAAGCTGCCAATCCTCAGGCCAGACAGGCCGCAAAAGCAGTCTTTGGCTTCTATGGAACACGAGCAATTCCTCTCTCGCCCCTGCGCCTTAGCCCTTAACCAAGATGCATGACACTATCATTGCCGCGACATTATATTACGCGACGAACCGAGGGAGAAATGCGAAGAGGGAGACAGCTCCCCCGGATTTCGGGGGGCCTGTCTCCCTCTTGGATGCCGGTTAATGATTTACCGGCTCAGGGCCCCCTTGTGGGACGGCCCTGTCAGTGAACCGTCCGTTATTCGGCTGCTTGCGCAATCATGTCTACCGACACGTATTTGCGGCCAAGCTTACCCTTGTGGAATCGGACGACGCCGTCCGCTGTCGCGAAAAGGGTGTGATCCTTGCCAAGGCCAACATTGCTGCCCGGATAGAACTTGGTGCCGCGCTGGCGCACGATGATGTTGCCGCCGACCACAATTTGGCCGCCGAACTTTTTCACACCAAGACGCTTTGCGTTTGAATCGCGACCGTTACGCGATGAACCGCCTGCTTTTTTATGTGCCATTGGTCCTAATCCTTACTTGTCTTTGCCCGAAGCCGCTTCGGCCTGATCGACCTTGGCGCGCGGCGGCTTTCCGTCAAGCAGTTCCTGAGCCTGCACAGCCCACTCATCCTTCACAGGACGGTTGCCGAGCTTGAGCTCTTCGTTCCACTTGTTTGCGGTTTCTTCGTCCCAGCTGGCGATGTCGTTCCAGCTTTCAATGCCGGCAGCACGCAGCTTCTTCTCGATGGTCGGACCGATGCCCGAAATCAGCGAGAGGTTGGTGGTGTCCAGACCTTCTGCAGGTGCCTCTGCCTTGGGAGCGGCCTTCGGGGCCTCTTCCTTCTTGGGGGCAGCGGCCTTTTTGGCAGCAGGCTTTTTACCACCTGTACCAACGTCGGTGATGCGCAGCAGCGTCATCTGCTGACGGTGACCGGCCTTGCGACGGTAATTGTGGCGGCGACGCTTCTTGAAAACGACGACCTTTTCACTCTTGGCCTGAGCAATGATCTCTGCCGAAACGGTAACCTTGGAAGCGTCAGCGGTCGAATCGCCTTCGCCTGCCAGCAGGATGTCGTCCAGCGTGATCGTCTCACCGGCTTCACCAGCGAGTTTCTCAACGGCAATCTTGTCTCCGGCGGCAACCCGATATTGCTTGCCGCCTGTGCGCACTATCGCGAACATGGCTTATAAACTCTCAGTCTTGTGCTGTGCTCGGCCTCTTGCGGAAAGTGCCCGCGGAACCGAACGCCATTGCGGTGCCGCTTCGTAAGCAGCCCCGGAAAGATGCGTGCCGTTAAGGGAAAGGAGCGGGCAAGTCAACGACTATCGCCCGGATATCGGTTCCGATTTTTCAGACGCCGAATTGCCGTTGAAGGCCTAACGGGCATTATCATGGGGAGCAGCCGCGAATTTCATGACAGCTATCGCACGTGCGATCATCGTGATAGTGAACTTTCGGGATCATGATTCAACCGGCTAACACCAAGATCAATAGGCGAATTGTACTGCTTCTGGCTGCGCCTTTTGCGCTAGGGGCGTGTGCGGGGTCTTCATCTGATTACCCGTCCTTCTCCATGCCCGTGGCAAAGAGCGAAGCAGGGCGGGTGTCCGTGCGCTTTCCCGAAGTGGCCGTTCCCACTCCTTCGCAAGCACGTCTTCCGACGGAGCCTTTGCCCATCGAGCTCGATGCGCGGCTGGCTGCGATCTATGCGAACGCGGTCAGGGCCAATACCGAATTCGAGGCCTCGGCCAAGTCAACCGGCCGGCGGGCACAAGCCGCCAAAGGCTTGGGCGTAAATTCGGACGCATGGGCCATTGCGGAGCTAAGCTTCGCGGACCTGAACACCCAATTCAGCAAGACGCAGCTCGCGCTCGCCGATGTCGACATGCTTGCCGCGCAGGCAGAGATCGAAAGCGCAGAACCCGAAAAACTGGAAGCGATTGCGCAATTGCGATCGGATTTGACCGAAATGCGCGATGTGCAGGCCGGCATTCTGGCAGCGATTGGCGCGGACCTCGAACAACCCGCCCAGACCGTAGACGAGGAATAGAGCACATGGCGACTGCTCAACTCTCCTGTGAGGACTGCCCGGTCCGCGATTCGGCGGCGTGCGCAGTGTTAAACCCCGAGGAGCGTGAGGCGCTGGCCGCAGCGGGCCGCACTCGGGTTCTCAAACGCGGTGAGATGCTGTTCGCAGCAGGTGACGAACAGGCCGCCTGCGCCACTCTCGTCAACGGTGCGCTCAAGGTCTGCGCGGTGGATGCCGATGGCAATGAGCAGATCCTCTCGCTGATCCACCCATCCGGCTTCATCGGTGAATTGTTTTCACCCTTCGCCCATCACGATGTCGTGGCGCTGACCGAAAGCCGCCTGTGCACCTTTGCGCGCGGCGATATCGAGGCAGCGATTGAGAACTATCCCGCGCTGGCTCTGGCGCTGCTGCGTCGCAGTCAGGAGGAATTGCTCTCAACCCGCTCGCTGCTGGAGCTGACGGGCCATGCTTCGGCTGAGACACGGCTTGCAGCGCTGCTGCACGACTTTTCGCGCGCGGCGAGCCAGTCTTCATGCCATGCAGCGGTGCATTTCGAATTGCCGCTGACGCGCGGTGAGATTGCCAACATGCTGGGTCTCACCATCGAAACGGTCAGCCGCAAGCTGGGCGAGATAGAGGGGCTTGGCGCGATTGCGCGCACAGGAAAGCGTGGGATTGATGTCCTCAATCCCACGCTCCTTTCAGCGCTGTCAGGGCGCTGAGGGGGGATTTCTTTCCTTAGGCAACCACCGCCGCGATGATTGCTACCGCAACGCCCCACAGGACAACCAGGACCGGCAGGATCAGCATCTGAATGGCTGCATCGCGCGGGGCGCAGCGGCCGGTATTGGTCATGATCCCATCGTTCTGAAACTGGCCATAGGAGAGCGGTTTTGTCGAATTGTTCGCCAGCCGCGTCCAGATCATCGGCACGCCAAAGCCTGCGACGATAAAGCCCGCGAAGATCACCATCGGGATCGCCAGCATAGGCGCAGCAAAGGCTCCCAGCATCACTCCCAGAAATGCGAGGTAGCAGGCGACCGTTGCGCCAAACAGCACGCTAGGAATTTCGAAGTTCTGATCGACTTCAACCTGATGGCGCGGCGCGGAGGTTTTAGCGGGCGCATCAACGATCCGGGCTTCACCGGTGGCGATCTTGTCTTGGACTAGCTTGCTCATATGTCTTCTCCTGTTGAGAGAAGAGATACCGGTGGGCTGGCTGCGTTTCCTTGATCTGGATCAAAGAAACCGTTTTTTTGCGCAATTAGTCCCAGCGCGCGAGGTCGCAATAGTCTTCATCGCGCGGTTCGATCCAGTGCCACTCACTGCCATTCTCACTGGCGCGTCGCTCGCGTTTCCAGAACCAGGCGGCGCTTTTGAGGTGGTCCATGCAATAATCGACCGCTTCTATCGCGCCTCGGCGGTGCCGGGCCGCCGCGCTGACACAGACAATCGGCTCACCCGGATGCATCAGGCCCACGCGGTGCACCATGAGGATACCCATCAGGTCAAAGCGCGCCAGCGCCGCATCTGCCAGATCGTGCATGCCTGAAAACGTCAGCGGCTCGTAATGCGAGAGCTCAAGCATCTCGACCTCGCCCGCATCCCCGCTGCGAACTTCTCCGACAAAGGTGCACACCCCGCCCAGCCCCGGATTGGCGTTGGTGAACGGCCCGATCAGCGTGCCCGGAATGAACATCTCGGTCAGGAGGCGAACGTCTTTCATGGCGCGGCCTGACTGTGCTCAGCCGCCTGAGACGGGTGGGAGCAGCGCGACCTCGTCGCCGTCCTGCGCCATCAGATCGGTTTTCTCGCCCAGCACCTTGCCAGCGCAAGCGACATTGACCCGCTCTTCGCCCAATTGCGCGGCGACTTCCGGCCCAACCGCGTCGAGCAGCCCGGCCCAGTCGAGCGGAGCGTCAACCTCGCGCGTCGCTTCGCCAGCGAGATCGCGCAAGGGCCCAAGAAAGAGAATAGTCACGGCCATTCGATCAGCCTCCCGTCATCGACATGTGCCGGGGGAGATGCGGATCGGCGCCGCGTTCATCCATCCGGAAATGGTGTTTTTCTGGCTTGATCATGAGCGCGGTGTTGAGCCCTTCGACAAGCTGCCCATGCGGATCATCGGAGCGCAAGGCGGCGCGCAAATCGACCCGCTCGGCCCCGCCCAGACAGGGGTAAAGCTGCCCCGTAGCGGTCACCCGCAGACGATTGCAGCCCTCACAAAAATTGCCGGTATGCGGCGTGATCAAGCCCAGCCTGCCGCCGGTTTCCTCGATATCCCAATAGCGCGCCGGCCCGCCCGTGTTGGCATTGGTGGCGTTGAGCGTCCAACGCTGCTCCAGCCGATCACGCACCGTGTCGAGCCGCAGATATTGGTCGAGCCGCTCTTCCTCAATATCGCCCAGCGGCATCACTTCGATCAACGTCACGTCATGGCCGCGCGCATGCGCCCATGCGATCAGATCTTCGATTTCGTCTTCATTGACGCCCTTGAGCGCCACGGCGTTAAGCTTGACCTTCAGCCCCGCTTCCTTGGCCGCCGCAATCCCTTCGAGCACTTGCGGCAGGGCATCGCGCCGGGTCAGTTGCTCAAACTTCGCACGGTCCAAAGTATCGAGCGAGATATTCACCCGCTCCACCCCGGCCTTGGCAAGTTCATCGGCATAGCCTGAGAGTTGCGTCGCATTGGTGGTGAGCGTCAATTCACGCAGGCCATGCCCGCCGCGCGATTCCAGATGACGCCCCAGCGCGCGAAACAGATCAATAATATCGCGCCGCACCAGAGGCTCCCCACCGGTGATGCGGATCTTGTTAACCCCGCGCGCAATAAAGCCGGTGGAAAGGTCATAGAGCTCTTCCAGCGTCAGCACCTCCTTGCGCGGCAGGAAGGTCATACGCTCAGGCATGCAATAGGTGCAGCGCAGATCGCAGCGATCGGTGACTGAGAGGCGCAGATAGGTGATGCGGCGTTGAAAGGCATCGACCATCGGGCTGGCCGCCGGTTGCGACAGGTCCAGCCGGTCAGGAGATCGAGAAGCCTTCAGTTCAGTCATGCGCTTGAACATAGTGTCCTGTGACGCCGGGCGCATCCCTCAAATATTCGAGCACCCGATCCAGCGATGCGCCGCGCGCGCCGGCTGCGATATTCACCCTTTTGGGAGTGTAGGCGCGCGCCAGATCGCCCGCAATCGCACGACGCCAGGCATCGTGCTGTGAAGCGGCCGGAGCCAGCACCAGCGTAAGTGAGCCAATCGTCTCGGTCTCAAGCGCCTTGCGCGCAGAAGGCAGCTCTTTGGTGATAAAGGAAGCGTGCGCCTCCAGCGGATTGCGCTCTTCGGGCAGATCGCTGACTGCCAGCTCGCAATGCCGCCCTTCGCCCATCAGTCAGCGGGCCTTTCGCGGTGCAGGGTGATCCCGATTTTCTCATTCCCCTCGGCAATGGCGAGCTTGATGATCTTAACTGTCACCGCCTGCACGCGGGCATCCTGCGTGAAGAGAGTGGTGCAGATGTGATCGCCCACCGCTTCAATCAGCTTGAAATGCACACCCTCAGGCAGACCCTCGCATGCGTCTTTCAGGTCCATGTAATTCTTGCTCGCATCAAGCGGCGTATCGGGATCGTAGCGCTCGGCAATGTCATAGCGCGCCTGCACCGTGAAGCGCAGCGGTTGGGGCTTGCCCGTCTCCTCGGAATAGATGCCGGTGAGGACATCCACTTCAAGATCGGCAACTTCGAGCGTGAGAGAATCGGTCATATTCATCGTGCCGGCGCCCTTAGCGCGGATTGCTCCATCGCGCGAAGATAGCTGTGGGCAACAGGCGCGCGCCTTCGCCCTCTTCGCGCACGGTCAGGTCGCCATGTTCGATAACGCCAGGCAGATCGCGCAGCGCTTCTTCGAGCAATCCGGCAATCGCAACGCTGCTCATGCGGACGGCATAGACAGTGAGGAACAGGAAGGCGCTGTCCTGATCGAGCAACCGCCCGCAGTCACCAATCAGGCCGGGAAGCCCATCTTCCAGCCGCCAGGTTTCATTCTTGGGACCGCGACCGAATTTGGGGGGATCAAGGATAATGCCGTCATAGCGCTTTTCGCGACGCACCTCGCGGGCGGTGAACTTGGCAGCGTCATCAACCAGCCAGCGAATCGGACGATCCTCCATCCCCGAAAGCGCGGCATTCTCGCGGGCCTGTGCGACGGATTTCTTCGAGGCATCGACATGCGTGACCGGGCCGTATTCGCTGAGCGCGAGGCTACCGAGTCCGGTGTAGCCAAACAGGTTCATGGTCTGCGCGTCGCTGCGCCCTGCCAGTTGCTCGCCCATCCACTCCCACACCGGCGCCATGTCGGGGAAGAATTGCAGGTGGCGAAAGGGCGTCGGCTGAGCGGTAAAGCGCACGTCATTCCATGCCAGCTCCCAGCCATCGTCAGGCACAGCCTGCTCCATCACCCAGCGACCACCGCCATCCTCATCGGACCCCGGAATGAACTCGCCAGCAGCAGGCCAGTCGCTCAGGCGAGGTTGCCACAAGGCTTGCGGTTCGGGGCGGATGAAGGCGTGCTGGCCAAAGGATTCGTATTTGCGCCCTGCACCGCTATCGAGCAGCCGGTATGCGCCGTCCTCATTTGGCCACCCAGTGCATTCCATCAAGACAGGATCGCGGCGAAGCTCTGCCATTATCAACCCATCAGGCGAGTTCGGTGCGACCCGCAGCGTTCTCAAGCACGAAATCGCGAGACGCCTCATAGTCGCCCGAGATTTCGATGAAGTGCTCTTCGCGCCCGAACAGGTCACCCACGCGGCTTGGCAGGCCGGGGCGAACCCCTACGGCACGCTCAACTGCGTCACGGAACTTGGCCGGATGCGCCGTGGCCAGAGTTACAATGGGCACGCCGCGCGCGATCTCGCCCTGCGCGCTCAGCGCAAGGCTTGCATGCAGGCCAACCGCGGTGTGCGGGTCGATCACGTGCCCGGCATGGCGGCTGGCCCATTGCATCGCCTTGATCGTCGCGTCGGGATCGGCACTGGCGCTGGTGAAGAGCGCAGCGGCATTCTCACGCTGGCTGTTGGTCAGCTGCATGGCGCGGCTCGCTTCGAAGCCCGCCATCTGCGCCGCCATCGCAGCGCCATCGCGCCCGCCTGTATCAAACAGCAGCCGCTCAAAATTCGAGCTGACCTGAATGTCCATTGATGGCGTGTGCGTGGGTGTGACTTCGCCTGCTGAATAATCGCCGTCTTTCAGCGCGCGGTGCAGGATGTCGTTGATATTGGTCGCAACGATCAGCCGCTCAATCGGCAGACCCATCCGGTGCGCGACATAGCCTGCAAAGACATCGCCGAAATTGCCGGTGGGCACGCTGTAGGCCGCAGCGCGCTCGGGTGCACCCAGTTGCAGGGCGGCGTAGAAATAATAGACCACCTGCGCCATCAGCCGCGCCCAGTTGATCGAGTTGACCGCGCCCAGATTGAGCACGGTGTTGACTTGCGCATCGCCGAACATGCGCTTCACATGGCGCTGCGCATCATCAAAGCTGCCTTCGATGGCGAGGTTGTGAACATTGGGCGCGCGCACCGTTGTCATCTGGCGGCGTTGGACCTCGCTCACGCGGCCTTTCGGGTGAAGCATGAAAATCTCGACCCGCTCACGGCCTGCGACCGCGTTGATCGCCGCGGAGCCGGTGTCCCCACTGGTCGCGCCGACAATGGTGAGGCGCTTGTCGTGGCGGGCAAGGAAGTTCTCAAACAGATGGCCGAGCAATTGCAGCGCCACGTCCTTGAACGCCAGAGTGGGCCCGTGGAAGAGTTCAAGCAGCCAATGCGTCTCATCCATCTGCACCAGCGGCGTCACCGCCTTGTGTCCGAAATCGCCATAGCCGGTCTTGCACAACGCGCTCAGTTCTTCGTCGGTCAGACTGCCGGCAACGAAGGGCGCCATCACCCGTGCGGCGAGCTCATGGTAAGGAAGGCCGCGCATGTCCGCGATCTCAGCGGCGGTGAAGCGTGGCCATTCGCTGGGCAGATACAGTCCACCATCGCTCGCCAATCCGGCCAGCGTCACGCCTTCAAAATCGAGCGTGGGTGCGGTTCCTCGGGTGCTTATATATTGCATGTGCGAAGTGGGATTAGACGCGCAAAGGCCCATGGGCAAGATTGACGCTGCGTCAGTCCCTTTTCGAGGCACGTGATCGCAGCGCGAAACCATAGATGACAAGCGCGGTGAGCGCGAAAAAGAACCATTGGCCCGCATAAGCAAGGTGGTTGTTCGGCAGGTCGCCGGGGTCAGGCTTGGCAAGAGGTTCGAGGCCAGCAACCGGCGGGTTTGCAATCAACCGTGGACCGGGTGCGATGACCCCGCTCACCAAGCCGCCATCCCATTCGGGCTTGGAGAGGTCTGGCGAAAAGCCCAGATCGACAAGGATCGCGGCGTCCTCGCTGACAGCGCAATTTGTGCGCATCGCCCACCCCTTTGCGCCATTAGCGGCCCTTCCGGCCACCGGCTGGATCGGTCCTACGTCGCGGCAATCGATCTCGCTGCGTCGGAACCAGACTGCCTCTCCAGTTCCACCGAGAGGGAAAGACGTGGCCTCCTCATTTTCGGTCGCCTCCGAATACCGCTCAATCAGTAGCTTCTTCTCTTCCGCGCGCCCCAATTGCCAGACGCCGAGCGCAATCATCGTGGCAACAGCAGCCAGAACGATGATCGTGGGGATGATGGGAATACGCCTGATCACGAATCGTGCTCGGATGAGAGAAGATGCGTGCGGTAAACGCTGGCCGTCTTGAACAAACGCAGGGTGCCTAGGACAAAGCCAAAGGTCAGCGGCACCCAGATCAAGACGTGTACCAGAATGGGCGGACGGACAAACTCCTCCAGCGCCAGTGCCGCCGTGATAAGCAGGGCCGCGATTAGGATAGTGATCAGTCCAGCCAGCCGCGCGCCACGCTCCAGCACTGCCAATTCATCTCCGCATGCTCTGCATTTGGCGGCAATTTGAGCAGGCTTATCGAACAAAGTGCGCGCGCCGCAATGCGGGCACAAACCGAAAAGGGCAGCCTCGATTAGACCGGGCTGCCCTTGTATCTCTTCAGGAGCCTCGCTCCGGCTCATCAGTGGACGGGTGCGCCCCAGCCGCCCCATACGTAAACGGCGACAAACAGGAACAGCCACACCACATCGACGAAGTGCCAGTACCACGCAGCCGCTTCGAAGCCGAAGTGCTGGCGCGGTGTGAAGTGGCCGATATAGGCGCGATAGAGGCATACGGCGAGGAAGATGGTTCCCACCAGAACGTGGAAGCCGTGGAAGCCGGTCGCCATGTAGAAAGCCGAGCTATAGGTGTTTCCGCCAAAGGCGAATGGCGCAACGCTGTACTCATAGGCCTGAATGAAGCTGAACAGGATGCCCAGACCAACGGTCGCCCAAAGGCCATTCTTCAGGCCCTCGCGGTCACCATGGATGAGAGCGTGGTGCGCCCATGTCACGGTTGTGCCCGAGCACAGCAGGATCAGCGTGTTGAGCAGCGGAAGCTGGAAGGCATCAAGCACTTCCATGCCATTGGGCACGCGCGGTCCGAGATCGGTCACGCCCTCTTCAATGAACATGTTGAGCGTTTCGTCACCATTGGCGCCGTGGGTAAATTCAAGCGGCGCTGGGAACAGCGAAAAGTCGAAGAATGCCCAGAACCAGCCGACAAAGAACATCACTTCCGAAGCGATGAACAGGATCATGCCATAACGCATATGCAGCTGTACGATCGGAGTGTGATCGCCACGCTGAGCTTCGATCACGATGTTACGGAACCACATGAAGAAGGTCGCCAACAGGCCCGCAAGACCAGCCCACATCACAACCGGTCCAGCAACGCCGAACTGATCAGGGTAAAAGCTGAGGACCATCCCGCTGGTGAATGTCAGCGCCGAAGCCGAGCCGACCAGCGGCCAGATATCGGGCTCCAGAATGTGATAGTCGTGGTTTACTTGTCCGCCCATGATGCGTTTCCCGTCCCTAGGGTTGCTTAGTCGATGCTGCGTGGCCGAGCCGAGGATACGGTCTCTTGCGCGCGATGAAAAGTGTAACTCAATGTGATCTGCTCAACATCGGCCATGAATTCGTCTTCGAGGATGGCCGGGTCGATGTAATAGACGACCGGCATCTGCACTTCCTGTCCCGGCTCTAGCGTTTGCTCGGTGAAGCAGAAACACTGGACCTTGTGGAAGTAGAGCCCCGCCTGCGCTGGCTCGACATTGAAAGTCGCGGTGCCGGTGATGGTGTTTGGCCCGACATTGCGCGCGACATAGGTTGCAATGTCTCGCTCTCCGATTGTGACCGTGTCAGTGATCTGTGTCGGGCTAAAATCCCATGGCACACCGATGGCGGTGGAGCCGTCAAAGCGGATCGAAATTGTCTTGCCTGTCGCGGCGGCTGCGGCGGCATTGGCCTGCCCTTCGCTTGCAACCTGCGTTGTCCCGCCAAATCCGGTCACCTGACAGAACAGGCGGTACAGCGGAACCGAAGCAAAGCCGAGACCGACCATCGCCGCTGCCAGTGCCAGCGCCATCAACCCGGTGCGCAGATTGCGACGCTGGGTGTCCATGTCGAGGGCAGTCGCGCTCGTCATTCGGCCCCCAGACGGGCAATAGTGATGGCGTAGAACAGCACGACAAAGAACAGAAGCGTGCCCGCGACCACAAGGTTACGACCTCGCTGCCGACGCTTGAATTCGGCTTCTTCCTCAGGCGTCATCCGAAGATGCCTCCTGCAAAATACCCTGCGCCGATCCAGCCCTGGGCTTCGAACATGCGGTCTGCGACAAGCGCAGCGAACAGCACGAACAGATAGACGATACTGTATTTGAAGAGGCGGATTTCCTCGCGCATGGGATCGCCGCCCTCTTCCTTGGGCCCCATGATCGCATTCCGACGAGCGACCGGAATTGCGAGCGCGATGAACAGCGCCGAAAGCACCACAGCAACCGAGCCATAGATCCAGCTTGTCGAGCCAATCAGCCACGGCGCTATCGCAAGCGGGGCGAGCAGCAGCGTGTAAACCCAGATGTGATTGCGGGTGACCCGCTCTCCAGCGACCACCGGAAGCATCGGAATGCCGACCTTGGCGTAGTCAGTCTTCACAAACAGCGCGAGCGCCCAGAAATGCGGCGGGGTCCAGAAGAAGATGATCGCGAACAGCAGGACCGGCATAGCGGTGACTTCGCCGGTGACGGCAACCCATCCAATCAGCGGAGGAAACGCGCCAGCGCCGCCGCCGATCACGATGTTCTGCGGGGTACGAGGCTTGAGCCAGATCGTGTAGATCACCGCATAATAAATGATCGCGCACAGCAGCAGCGCCGCGGCCAACCAGCCAATCGCAACGCCCATCAGAAATACAGAGACGCCTGAAAGGAACAGACCAAAGTCACGCGCGTCCTCGCGGTTCACCCGGCCGGCGGGCAGCGGGCGCGACGAAGTGCGCTTCATTCCGGCGTCGATATCGGCTTCCCACCACTGGTTGAGCACAGCCGAGCCGCCAGCCCCCATCGCAATCGCCAGAACCGCCGTGAAGCCCAGCACCGGATGGATCGATCCAGGCGCTGAAAGCAGTCCGCAGATCGCCGTAAAGATCACCAGCGTCATCACGCGCGGCTTGGTAAGCGCGAAGAAATCACGCCATTCCGCGGGAAGAACCGCTGCCTCTATCTGTGATGCGCTTGCGCTCATGGTCGGTCTTGTTTTCGTCTTTTCAAAAAGGAGCGCACCCTTGGTCAGGCGCGCTCCCCCTTGTGTTTGTTACTCGGTCGAACGGCTGCTCGACTTCGCCCCATCACTCAGCTGGCTGAGCGTTCGGCATGTGATTGTGGTAATCGTGGTGATCCTCAATCACGGGCAGGGTTTCAAACTGGTGGAATGGGGGCGGGCTGGGCAGCGTCCACTCGAGTGTGGTTGCGCCTTCGCCCCATGGGTTACCCTTAGCCTTGCGACCTCCAAGCAGCGCGTAACCAATATTCACGAAGAAGATCAGTGTCGATGCGCCCATGATGACATAGCCGTAGGAGCTGACTTGGTTCCAGAAAGCAAACGCCTCGGGATAATCAAGGATACGGCGCGGCATGCCATTCATTCCCAGGAAGTGCTGCGGGAAGAAGATCACGTTCACGCC
>JBCBMN010000032.1:0-22106 GCA_039822745.1 Pseudomonadota bacterium
TCTGTCTCACTCTCTCGTTATCGCTTGCCAAGCCGGGATAAGCGGGGCAGCGGTGCGCGCCAAGAAACATGTGATTTCGCAATCCCGCCAATATCGCGATCAATGTCTCCGGCGCGACCCGCTTTGCCGATGGCATGACCAAGAGCCAGTATGACGCGATGCTGTCCAAGCTCACCCCTGCCTTTCGTGAACGGATTGTCTCTGGCGAAATGCTCAGCACGCGCTGGCTGGAAACCCGCATCCCTGCCGAAGTGGTGATGTATGAGATGCTCAGCCCCCTGCCGCACAAACTCATTCGCACCGCGCTCTCCAGCAAGGTGATCACGCCAGGCGTCACGACCTGCGCGGATGTGCAATGGTGGTATCGCGAACGGATGAAGGAGCTTGGCGTTGCCGCATGGTTCCACCCCAGCATTGCAGTCCAGCGCAAGGGCGTTGCCGGCATGCTCGATGGCGACACGGTGATAATGCCGGGCGATCTGGTCTGGACCGATGTCGGCGTCACCTATCTGCGGCTCAACACCGATACCCAGCACCTTGCCTATGTGCTGCGCGCAGGGGAAAGCGAGGTTCCGCCGGGGCTGCAAAGGGGCTTTGAGAACTCGAACCGGGTGCAGGATATCCTGACCTCTAACTTCGAAGTGGGCCTCAGCGGCAATGAAGTCCTCGCCCGGTCACGCGCGCAAGCGATTGCCGAGGGGCTGGACCCGTCGATCTACACTCACCCGATTGGCCTGCACGGGCACGGAGCTGGGCCGTCGATCGGCTTTTGGGACAATCAGGAACCTGATCCGCGCGGGGAAGACAAAGTGCGCGCCAACACCGCCTGGGCGATTGAGCTGACCAGCTATGCCAAGGTGCCCGAATGGGACGGACAGCGCGTGGACTTTCGCACCGAGGAGGACGCTTTCTTCGACGGCGAGAGCGTGCGCTATCTCGACGGGCGGCAGACGGAAATTACGGTGATCGCGCCGAAGGGCGATGACTAGTCCGCGCCTTCCACCTTCTGCCTGAACGAGAGAACGATGAATTCGGCCGGACGCATTATCGCAACGTGCACTTGCACGACCATGACGCCATCCAGAATGTCTTGACTGGTCATCGTGGAGCCCAGCCCGCACTCGACCGTATACGCTTCATCCTGCGAGTTCCCGAGCAGCCCGCCTTGCGACCAGATTTCGTGTAGGAAGGTCGAGGTCGCGGCGGCAGCCATCCCCCAAGTCTTTCCGTCATTCGCTGCAAAATCAAAGTTGGCCAACGCATTCTTGATGGATTGCTCAAGATAGATAACCGTGCGTCGCACCTGAATGTAACGCCAATCGTGGCTGTTGCCGAGCAAGGTCCGCGCCCCCCAGGGGACCGTTCCGAGAGTTGTAAGCTGACGGATGGCGTTCACCGACTTGCCGTCGATCGGTGCGTTCAGATCCTCTTGCTGTTGACTGCTGATCGGGACGCTGGGGGCAATCACATAATTGAGCGCTACATTGGCGGGCGCGCTCCAGACGCCTTTGTCGGCGTCGACCTTGGCCATGACCCCGGCCATAGCCCCGCATGGCGGGAGCACGCCTAAGGAAGCCGCCAACTGACTTTCCATATCCGCTAACACCGGCAGATTGTCAGTCAGGTTTCTATCGAGCAATTCGATAGCTTTTGGCGTCTTCGGAGCGTTCTCGGACTTCGGGTCCGCTTGGTCGATCAGGGCGAGAACCTGCGCCAGATCGTTTCCTTCAAAGAGCGATTTGGCCTGCGCTTCCAGCGCGACCCTCAGGCCACTAAACTTAAAGTCGCGGTAATCGACATCCTTTTTCGAGAAAATCGAAGTCTCGATAAATGGAAAATAGCAGACGCCGTAGGAGAGATCCTGTTCTGTGGGCAGTTTCGCTCGGAACTCACTTATCACCGTGTTGAGATTCTGGCCAAATTCCACCGGGTGATCGGCGTTCAGATATTGCGACCCATAGGGTTCAACCAGCGCAATCCGATCCTGCAAGGCAGTGCATTGCGCCAACATAGATGCCACGAGCTTGTAGAAGTCCGTGCATTGCCAGTATTCCTGCCCATCGCTCGCCATATACACGGCGTCGGGAACAACCAGCATGGTCGGGCCGACAATCTCACCGACCGCCGCGAGACCCGCTTCCAGTTTTTCAAGGTCTATCGAAACGCCCGCCATCGCGGAGCCGCTGTCGGTGTAATTCCCGACCGAGGTAACGTAGCAGCAATCTCCGCCATTTGCGAAGAACAGCTTGACACTCGCAAAGAGCGCAAAGGTCTGAACGCTCGAATGATCAGTGCTGAAATAGAGCGTCTGCCCATCGGCCGTCTCGACCGAAACATCATACGAGTCGGGATCAATCTGAACTTCGGCCTTTGACACCGTCTTCACCGTGCGTTCGGGGCGAAAGCCTTTGCCAAACACTTCGACGAAACGCTTTAGCGAGTGGATCCTGATCGGCTCATTATAGAGCGGCTTTCCGTCGACTTCGGCCTTCTCGGTGTAGCCGATAAAAGCGGGAATTGCTGTGTCCACTTTTCCTATTGAGAGAGGGAAAGCACTCAGTTCATTAGTATAAACGCCCGGTGATTTTATCGGTGGAACGGTTGGCATGAATAATCCCCCAAAAAGCGTGAGGAAGCTAACACGCAATTGGGCTGGTGCACATTAAAGAATCGGGTTTATTTTACGAAGAGCAGCCCTCAACCGCGCCCGTTAACTTCGTACCCCAACCTCAGATAAGCCGCCATCGCAGCTTTAAGGAAGGTCTCGGCATCTTCGTGGCTGAAGAGGATGCCCCGTGAACCGTGGGCGTCGCCGAAGTTGAGGAACAACCGGTCGCCATCACCTGCAAAGCCGGTCGTGCCGACGCTGATCGTGGCCTCGCCTTCGAGTTTGGCGAAGTCTTTGACGGTGCGTTTGAAATCGACTGTAGTTGACATGGTCTCGCTCTGGCTGGCGTGATGGATGGCTGCGGGGGTTAGCCGCGGGATTTAAGGCTTTCCTACTCAGGCAGCGCGCGTCAGAATACCAGCGGCTCTTTGAAAATTCGCTCCCTTTGAAGCTGCGCTGTGTTGGAATAGTGTCAACTTCGCTCTTGGACGATAAGATCATGAATTTCCTGATGAAAGATGCGGAAAAGGCGCCTGACACTGTGTCAAGTGTGTCAACTTCGTTGGAAATTATCGCAAAGCGGGGCTTGGGTTAGATTGCGATCTGACTGGTTGGCAGTTTCACACCGTCCGACATGCAAGTCAGCAACCGGATCAAGTCCCGAAGAGGAACATGTTGATAGTAAGACGCCCCTTTTGGGGATCCGCTGAAAGCGCGCTTGGATCGGGTATGACGCCAGAGTGCAATTGCCGCCCGCGGTAAAGGATCAACCGGTCTGGCTGCGCCTCGACCTCTTCGATCATCTCATAGCGTTCATCGTCGCCATAAGGATATCTGCGCGGCGGCGAGCCAAATTCACGCCGATCGGCTTCAAGCCCCTGCGCATAGGCCGCCTCGCGCTCCTGCGTGATCGCTTCGAACCCCGTTCGCCGGTGGCGATAGAAGGCGGTCCCACCGCTTGCCGGGCCATCGAGATAGTGCATGATCGCCACCCGGCCAGCATCGCTGTGGTCGTGATGCGGGATACACTGGCGATCCGACAATTCCCCCGCGGCAAAGGTGACCAGCGAAAAGGCCGCCACCTCGCACTGGATCGATCGGGACAGGCCAAAGACCCTTCCCATCGCCTGCATCATAACATCGCGGCGCAGGTCGAGATAGCTGGGATCGGCGAGCGCACGCAGGCCGGGATAATCGACCCCGGCTTGCTCATACGTCGCTGCGCAGCCCATCGCGCGCAATTGTTCAACATGACCGCTGAAATTGTCGATGATGACGAGCGGCTCACCGTCCTTGCCGAGCCGCTTCACTTCCACCTTGGCAGCGCCAATGTCCAAGCTAAATTTCCACCTGACTGCCCAGTTCCACCACACGGTTGGTCGGCAGTTTGAAGAAGTCCATCGCGCTGGTCGCATTGGTCAGCATCCAGGCAAATATCTTCTCGCGCCAGATCGGCATTCCCGGCTTGTCGCTGGCGAGCAGCGTCTGGCGCGACAGGAAGAAGCTGGTGTGCATCATGTCGAACTCGCCGCCGCAATAGAAGCCCATGCCTTCGAGCCCCTTGGGCACGTCGGTCTCGTCCATGAAGCCGTAATGGAGCACGGCGCGGTAGAAGCCATCGCCCAGATCCTTGTATTCGCAGCGCTCGGAGACATCGACATAGGGCACATCGGCAATGGCCACGGTCAGGATCACAACCCGCTCATGCAGGACCTTGTTGTGCTTGATATTGTGGAGCAGCGCGGAGGGCACACCGGAAGATTGGCTCGCCATGAAGATCGCCGTGCCGGGCACGCGAGTGGCGGAATTCTTGGCGCTCTTGGCGAAGATTTCCATCGGCAGCGCATGCTCGCTCATCCGCTCACGCATCAGCTTGCGCCCGCGCGCCCAGGTGGTGAGCAGCAGGAAGGCGATGAAGCCAATCAGAAGCGGGAACCAGCCGCCTTGGGGAACCTTGGTCAGGTTGGCTGCGAAATAGGCTCCGTCGACGATCAGGAAGAGGAGAACAATCGGCGCGGCGTACCACCACTTCCACTTCCACACGCCGACGAACAGGATCGCCATCAGCAACGTATCGATGGTGACAGCGCCGGTGACGGCAATGCCGTAAGCGCTCGCAAGGTTGGAGGAGTTCTGGAAGGTCAGCACCAGAATGATCACCGCGATCATCAGCGCCCAGTTGACCACGGGAATGTAAATCTGGCCGCCCTCGGTCTCTGACGTGTGGCGGATTGAGAGACGCGGGATGTAGCCCATCTGGATCGCCTGATGGGTGATCGAGAACGCCCCAGAGATGACTGCCTGGCTCGCGATAAAGGTCGCCACCGTCGCGAGCAGGACGAGCGGCAGGCGGTATTCCTCATTGGCGAGGAAGAAGAATGGCGACTGAATCGCGGCTGCGGCTTGCTCAGGCGGGAGGCTGATGATCATGGCGCCCTGACCGAAATAGTTGAGCAGCAGGCAGGGCATGACAAAGCCAAACCAAGACAAGCGCATCGGTCCGCGGCCAAAGTGGCCCATGTCAGAATAAAGCGCTTCAGACCCGGTAACCGCCAGCACGACGCTGCCCAGAGCAAGGAAGGCGAGCCAGCCGTCGAGAATGAAGAAATTGACCGCGTGATGCGGAGACAGAGCCCACAGGATCTCGGGCGTGTTGATGATCTGCCACAGGCCCAGAAGCGCGATGACGCTGAAATAGACGATCATGACAGGGGCAAACAGCGCGCCCACCTTGGCTGTTCCGCGTCGCTGAAGGAAGAACAGGAATATGAGGAGAACCAATGCAATAGGAATGACAAATCGCTGCAAGCCTTCGTCAACCACCGTCAGCCCCTCCACCGCGGAGAGGACGGAAATTGCCGGGGTGATCATGGAGTCGCCGTAGAACAGGCTGGTCGCAAACACGCCAAGCAGGATGGCAAGCCAGCCATATTTCGACTTGGAAATACTGCGCGAAATCAGCGCGACCAGAGCGAGCGAGCCGCCCTGCCCCTTGTTATCAGCGCGCATAAGGATGGAGACATATTGGATCGCCACGACCAAGGTCATCGACCAGAAGATCAGGCTGATGACGCCCAGAACATGCGGAGCGTCCACCGCCAGCGGGTGCGGCCCGACAAAGGTCTCACGAAAGGCATAAAGCGGGCTGGTGCCGATATCGCCAAAGACAATCCCGATCGCGCCAACGGCGAGCGCGGCTTTAGAGCCGCTATGACCATGGGAGTGGCCATCAGCGTGACCGTCGGCTTGGTTACTCCCACTTTCGCCGGAGCCCCCGTCGGAGCCTTGCGCTGGGTTCGCCTGGGATCTGGTGTCACTCATTCCGCTTGGATTTCCCGAACATGGAGCTCTTGGTCGGCCCCTTTGGTACTGCCCTCTTTACGCGAACTCGCTCGCGAAGGACGCGCCACTAGCACCCCCTGTTCGCGCCTGCAATATGAAGCCGACCGGTGTCATTCGGCGGTCCCCAATACTGTCTTGGATGCTGGCCTTTTGGTCACTGTCCTTGAAGCATGGGCGCATTGGCGATCATCTGATCAAGCCGGGCAACGCGCCGCTCAATCTCCTCGCGCCAAGGCGCATCAGGGGGGGACCGTTCCAGCAGCCCGGCCCAGGCACCGCGCGCGGCTCTTATCTGGCCCATCTGGAGATAGGAAAAGCCCAGGAAATAATCCGCCGCCGGATTGGCGGGGTCCAGCTGGCGGGCTCTGGCATAGGCATAGCTTGCTGCCGGGGTCACATTGCCATCGGCATGTCCCACCAGCGCCATGCCCAGCGCGAGCCAGCCTTCTAGGCTTTCAGGATCGCGCTTTAAGCCGCCGCGCAGTGCTTTTGCGGCCTCATCAAACTTGCCTTGCCGGGCAAAGCCGTCCGACAGCGTCAGATAGTCGGGCTTGGAGCGCACCGGATCAAACAGAGCGCGGCGCGCCTGCACCATCTCCTCGCCCGACTGCGGGGCTTGTGCCATTTCAGCCTTCGGACTGCCCGCCTGCGTGGGCGAGCCTTGCCAAGCATAGCCTGCCAGGCCCAGCAGCAGGATCGCGGCAAACACCGCCCAGCCCTCGCGCGGGAGGCGCAGAGCAAAGGCCGCCAGCGCGAACGCAGCGCCCGCAAGCAGGAGGATGAACACCCAGCCCATCAGGCAGACACCTCGGCTTCATCGTCAGAGCGTTTGCGCCCAAGCCGCCGGATCAACACCAGCAGCACCACCAGCAAGAGCAAAGCGGGAATGGCGAAGAGCGGCCATGTCGTTGCGCTCACTTCGGGCTGATAGCTGACATAATCGCCGTAACGCTCCACCAGCCAGGCGCGGATTTCATCGGGCGACTGACCTTCCTCAATCCGCGCGCGCACTTCGTGCCGCATATCACCAGCCATCGGCGCATCGCTGTCAGCAATGCTCTGCGACTGGCATTTGAGGCAGCGCAGAGTCTGCATCAGGGCCGTGGCCTCGGCCTCCTGCGCAGGGTCAGCAAGCTGGGTGTAGGCATAGGGCGCAGGCGGCATTTGATCCTGCGCCACCACAGGAGCGGCCAGAGCCATTGCCAGCACAGCAAGGAGACGAACCATCAAAGCGCGCATGATCATTGAGCCTCCCGCAGCTTTTCAAGCAGGATCGGCACGTCGCTCTTGCGGATATCGCCGATATGCTGGTGCAGGATATTGCCCTGCCCATCAATCACGAAGGTTTCCGGCACCCCTGACGATCCAAGCTCAAGCTGAATGGCCGAGCGATCATCTGCGCCGATCCGTGTGTATGGATTGCCATAACGGCCAAGGAACGCGGCCACATCCTCAGGCCGATCGCGGATGGCTATTCCGATGATCTCAACCCCGTTTTCTTTCAGCTCTTCCAATTGCGGGGCCTCGGCGATGCAAGGCAGACACCAGCTGGCCCAGACATTGAGCAATTTGGGCTTCCCATCGCGGAAATGGGCGATGCTCACTCCCGGGCGGCTGTCGGTCGCGGCGCGCAGCTCAAATTCGGGGAGCGGCTTGCCGATCATCTGGCTCTGGACGAACTGGTTCTTGGGCTGAGTCAGCATGAAACCAGCAAGCACGGCAATCAGAACAAAGCCGATCAGTGGGATGAAGTAGAGCGAGCGGTTCATTCGGCAGGTTCCGGCGAGGCGCTGTTGCCTGCCTCAGCGGCAATCGCAGCTTGGTCCTCACGCCGTTCTTCGCCCACGCGCACAGCCTTGCGACGCTTGAGATCAACTTGCAGGCGACCGATGATCGAGAGCACACCGCCAAGCGCAATGATCAAGCCGCCATACCAGATGAAGGTCACAAACGGCTTCCACCACACGCGCAGCTGCCAGCGCTGCTTGCCATTGGGGCCGATTCCCGCCGGATCGCCGATAACCGCGTAAAGCTGGCCATCCCAGGTGGTGAGCAGAGCGCTTTCGCTGGTGGCTTGAACCGGAGCCCAGAAATTGCGGGCTTGCGGGGCAAGGATCACCGGATCGCCGCCGCCACGACTGACCGCGATGCGAGCCTCCATCGCGGTCCAGTTAGGGCCGGAGACCGGATCAACGCTTTCCAATTGCACATTCCAGCCGCCGACTTCCTCGACATCGCCTGCGGCAACCGCAGCGAGACGTTCCTGCGTGAACGCGCCTTCACAAGCCATGCCGAACAGCGAGACCGCCACGCCGAAATGCGCCAGCACCATGCCCCATGTCGCGGTGGGCACGCGAGTCAGTTTGCGGCCCTTGAGCGGCAACAAAGCCGCCACCGCCAGAGCCCCCGCCAATGCGAGGCCCAGCACCGGGAGCAGCGGATAATTGCCAAGGAACACGACCAGCGCGATCACCAACAGCGCGATCGCTCCCAACACGGCCAGTTCAGGCTGAATGCGAGAGGGGCTGTCATCCTTCCACCGCATCAGCGGGCCAATGGCCATCACCACAAACATCGGGATCGCGAAAATCGCGCCCGCAGGGTTGAAATAAGGCGGCCCCACCGAAACTCGCACGTCAAACGCCTCAGTCAGCAGCGGATAGAGCGTACCCAGCAGCACAATTGCAAGGATGGCCGAGAGCATCACATTGTTGAACACCAAAGCGCCTTCGCGGCTGGTGGCGGTGAAACGCTTGCCTTCCGAGATCGAGCTCGCCCGCAACGCAAAAATCGTCAGGCTCCCGCCAATATAAATCGCCAGCAGCATCAGCAGCAAAGTGCCGCGCTCCGGATCAACCGCAAAGGCATGAACGCTGGTCAGGACGCCCGAACGCACGAGGAAAGTGCCCAGCATACTCATAGAGAACGCAACCACGCCCAACATGATCGTCCACGTTCTCAATGCATCGCGCGCCGCCAGTACGCTGACCGAATGGAGCAAAGCGGTCGCCGCCAGCCACGGCATGAGCGAGGCGTTCTCAACCGGGTCCCAGAACCACCAGCCGCCCCAGCCCAACTCGTAATAGGCCCAGTACGATCCAGCCGTGATGCCGAAGGTCAGAAACACCCACGCGCCCAGCACCCAGGGCCGCATGACCTTGGCGAAGTTGGGATTGACCTGCCGCGTGATCAGCGCACCCATGGCAAGGCTGAAGGCCACCGAGAGCCCGACATAGCCGACGTAAAGCGTGGGCGGATGGATCGCGAGGCCGATATCCTGAAGCAGTGGGTTAAGCCCAATGCCTTCAGGCGCAGGCACGGGCAGACGCTCAAATGGGTTCGAGCTAATGAGCAGGAAGGCGTAGAAACCGATCGCGACAAAGCCTTGCACCGCCAAGGTTGCTGACATGGTCTTTTCCGGAAGACGTCGCTCCGCAAAGGCCAGCAATCCACCCGACATCGCCAGCACCGCGACCCACAGCAGCATGGAGCCTTCGTGGTTACCCCAAGTGCCCGTAAGCTTGTAGAGAAACGGCTTCATCGAGTGCGAATTGGTCGCGACCAGCTTTACCGAAAGGTCCGTGACGGCAAAGGCATGAAGCAGGGTGAGAAAAGCCAGCACGGCAAGGAATGCCTGAACAACCGCAGCAGGCCGCGCGTAGAGTGCATAAGGGCTGGCAGCCCCCTCGCCAGCGCGCAGTGCAAGCGCGCCCGATACCATTTGCAGGATCGCGAGAGCCGCAGCGAGCCACAGTGCGGCATGTCCTATCTCTGCAAACATCTCAGCGCGCGCCCTGTTTCAAAACCTGTGTCACAGACCGATTGTGGTCTCAGCCACTTTGTCTTCAGCCTTGTGGGCCTCCAGCCCTTCGAGCTCTTTGGGCACGTAATTCTCATCATGCTTAGCCAGCAGATTGGTCGCGAGGAAGGTGCCATCGGCTTGCAGGCTGCCCTCAGCGACCACGCCTGAACCTTCGACGAAGAGATCGGGTAGGATGCCGCTATAGGTCACAGGAACCGTACTCGCTTCATTTCCGGTGACGACAAAGCTGACGGTGATGCCGTCGGCCAGCGTTTCAAGCGATCCTTCCTGCACCATCCCGCCCAGACGAACTGGCTGGCCCACAGTGGGTGGGGTCTCAGCGATTTGCTCAGGCAGATAGAAGTAATTGGCCTGATTTTGCAGCGCCCACACCGCGATCAGGCCCGCTGCGACAATCGCAACCAGTGCGAAAGTGACCAGTGCCAGCCGCTGATGCTTTGCTTTCATTTTGGGGGCAGGCATTTGGCTCATCGGCGCTTCAACTCCTCACGGCGCTTTTCCGCGCGGCGCATCGAATACCAGCTCCACCCGATCAGCACAGCCATTGCAATGATTGTCACCGCATAGGCGGCAAGAACGAAGTCCCAGTGCGGCAAGCTCTCGCGTACCACTATGCGGCTCCCAAGGCAGGCGTTGCCTCAGCGGCGGGTTCGTCTTCCAGCGCACGGCGACGCAGGCGCGCTTCGATCTGTTGCTCTGCAATCAGCGCACGCATCCGCATCAGCACAATCGCACCGAACAGCAGTGAAAAGCCGACCACCGCGATCAGCAGCGGCCACAGGAAAGTCGGGTCAATCGCGCTTTTGCCTGCGGTAAGACTGGGCGGCTGGTGAAGCGAGTTCCACCACACGACGCTGCGATTGATAATCGGGATGTTGATTGCGCCGACAAGGCCGAAAATCGCGGCAATCTTGGGCGAAGCGCCTTCGCGTGCCGTTGCCGATGCCAGCGCCAGATAGCCGACATACAGGAAGGCAAGCACCAGCATGCTGGTCAAGCGGCCATCCCACACCCACCACGTGCCCCATGTCGGGCGGCCCCAGATTGATCCGGTGACGAGGCAGACGACAGTGAAGATCAGGCCCGGCACCGCAATAGCGCGCGCTGAGAGCCCGGCCAGCGGATGCTTCCAGATCAGCAGCGCGGCAGAGGACAGCGCGATGCCCGTCCAACCGCCCATGCCCAGCCAAGCCGCTGGCACATGGATGAACAGGATGCGCACGCTTTCCCCCATCAGCCGATCAGGAGGAACCGGCTGGAGGCCCAGCGCGACAATCCATTGCGGCAGATCAGGCGCAAGGCCGTAAGCGACAACGCCTCCAGCCAGCACCAATCCGCTCCAGAAGAGCAGCGGCGTCAACCAGCTGGCGAGCGACAAGAAGCGCTTGGGATTTGCGAAAATATGCACTTAGCCTCAATTCCTGAGCGCCGTTTTAGTGCCTTGCTGATCCCTAGCAAGAGCGCAAATTATGCAAGCACTGTCCAGCAAGGTCCGATTAGGCGCGGCCAATCAGTTCCTGCGCCATCCGGTCAGCTACGATATCAGGCGATGTGCCCGATGCCGCGCTCTCCTGCCAGATCTCCTCGAGCCGTCCGGGGATCTGCTCAATTCGCTCGCGCACTTCCTCAACCGATCCGGTACGCCCTTCGCGGCGGGCGAGGTATTCGCTTGCAACCGAGATGATCCCGCCTGCGTTGATCACATAATCCGGTGCATAGAGGATGTCGCGGGCAAACAAAGGCGCGCCGTGATGTGCGCGGGCCAATTGGTTGTTCGCCCCGCCTGCCACAATCGCTGTGTCGAGCGCGGCGATGCTGTCTTCATCGAGGATCGCGCCCAGAGCATTAGGGCTGAGCACATCGCACGGCGTCGCCATGATCGCATCCGCTGCAACCGCTGTGCCGCCCAATTCATCCGCCAGCGCCTGAGCCGCGCCGGCATTGATATCCGCCACGGTCAGCTTTGCGCCATCCTTGGCGAGCAGCCGCGCGACGCCTCCGCCTACGCTGCCAACGCCTTGCACCGCGACATGCACGCCCTTGGCGCTGTCCTTGCCCAGCTTGTGCCGGATCGCGGCAAGAATGCCGAGATAGATACCGTAAGAGGTAAACGGCCCCGGATCACCGCCTGCTGCATTTGCTCCGGTCACGGGGAGACCCGAGACATGCGCAGTGCGCTGCGAGAGGGTGACCATGTCCGCTTCGCTCATGCCGACATCCTCAGCGGTCACATATTTGCCGCCAAGCGCTTCAACTGCATCACCGAAAGCGGCGAGCAATTCGGGTGTCTTGGTGCGCGCTTCATCGGCCAAAATCACAGCCTTGCCTCCACCCATTGGAAGGCCAGCCATCGCGTTCTTATAGCTCATCCCACGCGACAGGCGTAGTGCATCGCGCAAGCCGTCCTTGGGGTTGGGATAATGCCAGAATCGTGTGCCACCCGCACCGGGGCCAAGGTGGCTGGAATGGACCGCAATAATCGCCGTCAGACCCGATTTGCGCTCACGCACAACCTGCACAAGCTCGTGATCATCAAAATCGGGTTCGGTCCAGAATGCGGTCATTCGCGTTTCACACCTTATAAATTGCCGCGCATGTGCCGCCGGGCAAAGGATGTGAAAGCTCTGATCAAGCGGGATAAATGGGGCGACCGATGGGACTCGAACCCACGACCTCCGGCATCACAAGCCGGCGTTCTAACCAACTGAACTACGATCGCCACACCCCCGCTTGAACTCGCCAGCCTTATGCCACCTGGTTCGCGCAAGACTTGCGCCTTTACGCATAGCTAACCGGTGGTCAAGGCCGCCGTGAGCGGGCGCGAGCCAATTGCACAAAGCGCGTTTCAAGGGAAGCGAAAACTGCCAAAGTGCAACGCAAACGTAATATTCTTTCGTTGGCCTTTTGCGACGCGCGCAACCCCCTTGGTCTTGCCCCTGCCCGCTTATAGGATTGAGCGCATGGACGTGATCACCGATTCTTCTGCGCAGCGCCTGTTGCAACGCCCCGGCATGCAGCGCCTGCCGAGCCCCAAGGCGGAGATTTTCCAGTGCCGCGACTTTGTCGGCCCCGATCTGCGCGCGGCTCTGATTACGCTGATTGACCGTGACCGCCGCCCCTCCACCATCGCCGATGACAATGGCGACAAATATTTCCGCACCTCCGAAACCTGCGATCTGCCAACACACGAGCCCGCCGTGGAAGAGCTTGAAGCCAAGCTCACCGAGCTTTCGGGCATCGATCCTGCCCATGGTGAACCCTTGCAGGGCCAGCGCTATGCCGTCGGGCAGGAGTTCAAGGCGCACACCGATTACTTCACCCCCGGCGGGCCGGACTGGGAGCAATATTGCAAAATCTCCGGCCAGCGCACCTGGACATTCATGATCTATCTGAATGAGGTTGAGGCAGGCGGCGCGACCCGGTTCAAGGCGGTGGGCAAGACCTTCCAACCCGAGCCGGGCAAGCTGGTCTGCTGGAACAATCGCCGCTTGGACGGGCGCGAGAATCCCAACACGCTCCACCACGGAATGAAAGTGCGCAAGGGCACCAAATACGTGATCACCAAATGGTATCGCGAGCGGCCCTGGGGGTGAGTGCCAGGATCGTATTAATGTCGGATTCTGTCAGACAGAATTGGTCGCGCTAAGGCTGCTTATGGGGGTGAAAGCGGAATGGCGGGTCTAACAGGCCCAGGCTTTTAAAGCAGTCACGTCGCGGAGAATGAGCGACCGTTTAATCCCGTCGGTAGTGTGAGCTTTTGATGGTCACAGGCGAGGGCATTACACCGCGATTGCGAGTATGATAGTGTTCGCAAAGCGGTCGCATTATTTCACGCTAAGTCATAAAAACCAACAGGCCGCAGGGTTGACCGCAGGGCCCAATTTCAATCCCATTGGAGAATCAGAAATGAAGACTTTGAAATACCTTGCCTTGACTGGCCTGTTCGCCACTTCAACTGCGGCGGTGGCGGAGATGAAAGACAAAGACCTAACACTTTATGTGGGTCAGGTCATCTTGGTCGGCTCGAATTTCTGTCCGGCGGGCACGCTGGAGGCCAACGGACAGATACTCTCAGTCAGCGATTATTCTTCCCTCTTTTCCTTGTACGGGACCGCCTATGGAGGCGATGGAAGGAGTACATTTGGACTGCCCGACCTTAGAGGCAGGGCGCCCGTGGGTAACGGCGAGGGCGTGGGACTGGAGCCAGTTGCGCGCGGACAGCAATATGGCAACCCGGTCGATGTTGAGAAATCGACCCAAAAGGGCAACAGCGTATCGCTTGGCACGCCGCGTTTGGGCATGCGATACTGCGTTGCTTTCGAAGGCATTTTCCCCAGTAGAGGTTCGTAGGGCATCCAGCAATTACTTGCGATAAACAGCCCCCCCTCTTGCGGCCAGCGCTTGCTACTTGGTAAGCGCTGGTCTGGCGGGTCTGGCGGCGCAATCAATTGATGCAGCGGTGCTCAATGCGCCTTCTGGTCCCTAACCGATCACATTGTCCGCAACTGGGTCGTAAGCCGAATGTCCGCTTGGAAGACACCTACCCTCGCTGCAAGACAATAAAAAAAAGGCGGCCCCGTCGGACCGCCTTTCCCTGTGCGACCACGGGGGCCGCAAAGCTTTGCAAAGCGCTTATTTCTTCAGCGCCAATTACTTTTTCAGGCTGAGCCCGCCGAAACGCTTGTTGAACGCAGCGACGCGGCCGCCTTCTTGGACCTGGCGGTTGCCGCCGGTCCATGCCGGGTGGCTGGTCGGGTCGATGTCCAACGCGAGGACGTCGCCTTCCTTGCCCCAGGTGGAGCGGGTCTGAAACTCGGTGCCATCGGTCATCTTGACCGTGATCATGTGATAGTCGGGGTGCCCTTCGGCCTTCATGGTCTTGGTTCCTTCATAGCGTCGCCCCGGTTCCGACCGGGACTGCTGTTTGTGGAGAAGCGCGCCCAATAGCTGCATGAGCGCAAATTGCAAGGAGAGTCTTCGGAACGCCTATTGCGCTCAGAAGGATTATCCCTCAGGCGGATCGGCGATCATGGCGGTGAAGTCGCATTGACACGTCACCTTGCCGTCAACGCTCGCTTTACCGGTGAATTTGTGGACCTGCCTGCGCGATTGCAGGAACTCAACCTCAAGATCGAGCAGGCAACCGGGTGTGACAGGAGCGCGGAACTTGGCGCTTTCGATACCCATGAAGATGACAAGCTTGCCTGTACCCGCCAGCTCAAGCGTTTCGATCCCAAGAATGGCCGCGGCCTGCGCCAGCGCCTCGATCTGAAGCACGCCGGGCATGATCGGAGCGCCGGGGAAATGCCCCTGGAAGAACTCCTCATTCATGCTCACCGCTTTGATGGCGTGAATGCGCTGACCAAGCTCGATCCGCTTTACCCGGTCCACCAGGAGCAGCGGGTAGCGATGCGGCAGGGCCTTGAGCACCTTATGGATATCATAGTCCACAATGGGTTCCGAGGTTGTCGGTTGGTCGCTCATGCCCTGCCCTTGCTAATGCCCCTGAATGTGCCTGTGATCGCTTGAGTTGAGCCTTAGCGGCCAGCCGGCGCTTCGGTGTTGCCCTGCTGCTGTTGTTGAGCAGCGCGCGCGCGGGCTTCCTGGATCATCAGACGACGCTGGATTTCCTGGAAAACCTGAACGCTGTTGGGGTTTGGCTGCCAGCCAGCGGGTGGCACATTGCCAACCGCCGGGACTTTGGTGTTGAGCGAGGTCGCGACAGCTTCGCTGATATCAGCACCTGCAGCCACATATTGCAGGCTTGCTGGATCAACCACCATCACGATCTGCTGAGCCGCCGAGACTTCATTCAGAGCCGACTGATACTGCGCAAGCACCTGCTCAACCGCATAGACCTGCCCTGCAGTGATCTGGTTTTCGAGACCCGCAATCTCATTACGAATGGTCTGAATCTGCTGGAAGTTGGCAGCTGCCTGAAGACTAGCGGTTTCCTCTTGATCGATGGTGCCGTTGCTGTTGGTGTCATACGGCGTGAGCAGACCGCTGAGTTCGGTCTGTTTGGTCTGCAGCGTCTGGAGCTGAGCGGCATAAGTCTGGCTGACCTGCTGCAAAGCAGTCCTGAGGCTCTGCACCCGCAAAAGAGTGCCGCTGATGCTGGCGGTGGCAATCTTGCCTTCAACCTGCGCTGCTGCTGGAACGGAGGTAAGCGTAGCTGCGGCAAGTCCTACCGTAGCGAGCAATTTGGTCATGGTTTTCATTAGAACTGGGTTCCTACGTTAAACTGTAGAGTCTTCTCATCATCGCCTTCAACAGAGCGGACGATGTGGGCGAGATCGATGCGGAACGGTCCGAAAGGCGAGTTCCAGTTTACGCCAATGCCCACGGCAATACGCGGGCTTGGAGAATCGCCAAGGAACGTCTCGCGAATGTTCGAATTTGCGACAATTTCGCGGCGGTTATCATTGCCGAGTACGTCGACAGGATCGGTCGTGAGGACGCGGACGATATTCCCGTTGGCGTCTGTGATCGTGTCGCCATTGCCATCAACAGTCGTCGAAAACAGCGGCAGACCGGTATCTGCGTCCAGCTGTTGGATACCGTCAGGATTGTCCTGAAGGATCGGAGATGTCACGGCCCAAAGCGCGCCAATATCGACGAAGATCGACGGACGAAGCCCAAGCTCACGAGCACCAGCGCCAAGTGGGATCTCAAGTTCCGCGCGGCCCAGATAGTAGTTGCGCCCGCCAATGGCATCGTCGCGTGTCTGATTCTCTGCATCCAGAAGAACCGGATTGTCATCATCGTCCAAAATGGCCGTGTTGGTCGTAGGATTAAGCTGATAGAATTGGGTCAGGACACGCGGGCCGACACCACGAATGTCGAAACCGCGGATGCGCGGCTCACCAAGGAAGAAGCGGTCGGTCAAAAGGATGTCATCCACCCCTTCGCCTTCGCGATCTTGCAGCGCAATGATTGTGCCGGCCTCTGCCGAGACCGAGAAGACAAAGCCGGTATTGCCAAGGCCCCAAAATTTGCGCGCCTGACCACGGAAACGGGTGTAGCGAACATCGCCGCCAAGACCGGCAAACTCGGCGCCGATTGAGATCTGCTCACCGCGCGTGGGACGGAACGCGGAGTTCAGCGAGTTGTAGCTTAAGTTCAAGCCGACGATTGAGCTCAACCGGTCACCCAGAGCATCGCACAGGAATCGACCAGCGAGCAATGGATCACAGGTTGCAACGCCATCGCCGTCGAGATCGGAAAAGAAGAGATCCTCATCAAGGGTAACCTGATCGTAATTCAGGGTATAGCTGCCGATCAGGTTCATATACTCGGTGAGTGGGACACCCAGCCGCCCGGTGAGACCCGTGGTCGCTTGGGAGAATGTCGTGTTGCGATCGCTCCCGTTAAAATTGAAGCTGTTGAAGTCACGGCGGTAGATATCAAGGCCCGCAGAGATGTTACGGTCAAAGACATAGGGCTCAGTAAAGCTGATCTGCGCCTGACTTGAGAACTGCGAATAGTTGACGCTCAGGCCAATCGTTTGGCCGCGGCCACGGAAGTTGCGCTGACGGATCGATGCGGCAAGAATGAACTGCTCGATCGAGGAGAAACCAGCCGAAAACTGAAGCTCGCCGGTTGGTTGTTCCTGCACGTTCGCTTCCAGGACAATCCTGTCAGGCGCGGAACCTTCGACCTGGCTGACCTCAAAGTTCTCTTGGAAATAGCCCAGAGAGTTGATGCGCGCGGTGGTCCGCTGCACACCGATCGAGTTGAAGGCGTCCCCTTCAGACAGTCGGAATTCGCGGCGCAGCACCTTGTCCTGGGTAAGCGTGTTGCCGTTCACATCGACGCGCTCAACATAGACACGTGGTGCCTGTCGAATGACAAACTTGATGTCCATTTCAAGGTCATCTTTTTGTCGATCAAAGCGCGGCTGAACGTCAGCAAAAGCATAGCCGAAACGTCCGGCCAGCTCGGTCAACTGCTCGACAGTGTCTTCGACAGCCTTGGCATCGTACCAGTCGCCCGGTTGCATCGAGAGGCCGCGCTTGATTTGATCGCCGTCGAAATCGCGCAATTGGCTCTCGACTTCGACCTCACCGAATTTGTAGCGCTCACCTTCTTCCACCACATAGGTGATGATGAAATCCTGCTGATCCGGCGTAAGCTCGGCCACAGCCGATACGACGCGGAAATCGGCATAGCCTTCGGTCAGGTAGAACTGACGCAGCTTTTGCTGGTCGAACGCCAGACGGTCCGGATCGTAGCTGGTGTTAGAGCTGAAGAAGCGGGTGAAACGTGCCTGCTTCGTCACCATCTGGCTGCGAAGCTCGGTATCGGAAAACACGTCATTCCCGATGATGTTGATCTGGCGGACCTTGGACTTTGGTCCCTCGCTGATCTCGAACACCACATCGACGCGGTTCTGAGGAAGCTGAACCATTTGCGGTTCAACGGTCGCAGCAAACCGGCCCTGACGTTTGTAAAGCTCAATGATGCGGGCGACGTCTGCGCGCACCTTGGACCGGGTAAATATCTGACGCGGCGCGAGCTTGATCTCAGGCAGGATCTTCTCGTTATCCAGCCGCTTATTGCCTTCCAGCACGATGCGGTTGATCACCGGGTTCTCGGTCACGTTGATTACGAGATTGCCGTTCTCGTTGCGGATCGAGTAATTGCTAAAGAGCTCTGTGGCGCCAAGATCCTTGAGCGCCTGGTCACCCAGAGCCGATGTGTATTCATCGCCAACGCGCAGGCGGATGTAGGACAGGATCGTTGTCGGCTCGAGACGCTCTGCCCCGGCAACGCTGATCGTCCGGATCACGTTGCGCCCAGGCGCGGGGGCCGGAGTGGGTGTCGGAGTGGGCGCAGGCGTCGGCGATGCCACAGGTTGATCGCCGCCCGTAACTTCGTCCTGAGCCAGAGCCGAATAGGGAACACCAGCGAGCATCGAGCCGCAGGCCAGAGCAATTGCGAGCCGTCCGGTCCCGGGGCCAACCCCTGAAGTGGCAGGCGACATGCCCGCTGCCTTGCTTCGTATCATGTCCGTAAAGTTTCCCGTTCAACCCGTCTCGTTATAGCCGAATTGTATCTTCGGCCTGCTGGGGCCAATAAACCCCCGATACCGCATGCCCAAGAACTCATCGTCCCGTGCGGCAAACGTGTCAGGCTCCCCTCACCGTCTTACGTCTTTCACGTTCTGCCTCTGCCCGATGCGAGGGATGCAATCAAGCGGCCAAAAGGCCAAGTGACAGCCCATTCGTCGCGTTTCCCCGGCTAACTGCCGAACAAACCTCCAATCACAGGCAGCGACGTCACATCGTTGAACGTGACCACCACCATGAATGTCAGAACCAACAGGATACCGGTGCGGTACGCCCACTCCGTTGCCTGAGGTCCCGCCGGCTTCTTACGAACCGCTTCGACAGCGTAGAACGCAAGGTGCCCGCCATCCAGTGCAGGGATTGGCAAGAAATTGATGAACGCCAAATTAAGCGAGATGAGCGCCATTAGCTCGATGAAGGGAACAGGCCCTAAGCTTAGCCGCTCGCCAGCCACCTTGCCGATCTTCACCGGGCCTCCCAATTCCTTGATCGATCGCTGTCCGGTCAGCACCTGCTTGATACCGGTGACCATCATCTTCGTCAGCTTCCAGCACTGCTGGACTGCCATTGGTATGGATTGGAGCAACGGCACAGATTCCCATTCCACATCGTTCAGGGTGGATGGGTCTCGCATCACGCCGATAAGGCCACGGTCGCCTGCATTGCCGAAACGGTCGCTCTGACTATCGCGGATCGTGCGGACCTCAAATTCGAGCAGCTTGTCATCACGCATGACCCCAACCGTGAGGACTTGATCAGGGTATAGCGCAACATTCTCGACCATCTCGTAAAAATTGCGGGTCGGAACGTCGTCAACCGAGACAACGCGATCGCCGATTTCAATACCAGCTTCACGCGCAGGCGAGATTTCAGAGAAGCCATAGACCCTTGTCGATTCCTGCGACAAAACCGGCTTTCCCAATACCGCGAAAAATGCAGCAAGGATCGCCACCGCCACAATCAGATTGGTCACCGGCCCTGCCGCTACAATCAGAGCGCGCTTCCACAGGTCAGCCGATTGGAAAGAGCCTTGCTCGGGAGGAGCATCAGGATCGGGAATGCTGGCTGGGTTCATGTCGCCCTTGAACTGGACATAGCCGCCCAGCGGCAGGACCGAGATGCGCCAGCGAGTCCCACGCTTATCGGTCCACCCCACAAGCTCACTACCAAAACCTATCGAGAACGCCTCGGCATGAACGCCAAACCAGCGCCCGACGAGGTAGTGGCCAAGTTCGTGCACGGTAACCAGCGGCCCAAGCAGCAGCGGAAAGCCAATGAGGTACATCCAGAAAGGGGGCGATTCAAACACGGTCTACCTCTAACAGCTCTTCGGCTTTGGCCCGCGCATCCTGATCGAGAGCGAGAACATCTTCCATGGATTGAGGTGCAGGCGCATTCATTCGGCCCAGCACTTCCTCGACTGTTTGCGTGATCTGTATGAATCCAATCTTACCGTCAAGAAACGCAGCGACTCCGATTTCGTTCGCGGCATTGAGGATTGCGGGCGCGCCGCCGCCTGCTTGGATCGCTTCGCGCGCAAGCTTGGTGGCCGGAAAACGCTCTTCGTCAGGGGTAAAGAACGTGAGCTCGCCAATCGTGGCAAGGTCAAGCGGCTCAAGCGGCGTTTCCATGCGCGCCGGGTACGCAAGGCACGATGCAATCGGCACGCGCATATCCGAAGGGCCCAATTGCGCCAGCGTAGAGCGGTCGCGATACTCGACCATCGAATGAATAACACTCTGCGGGTGCACCACGATCCGCAGCCGGTCGAGACCGACGGGGAACAGGTGGTGCGCTTCGATGAACTCAAGACCCTTGTTCATCATGGTCGCGCTGTCGACGCTGATCTTGGCGCCCATGGACCAATTGGGATGCGCAACTGCCTCGGCAGGCGTCGCTGCTGCGATGCGCTCAGCCGACCATGTCCGCAATGGACCGCCGCTGGCCGTGAGGGTAATGCGCGCAACGTCATCGAGCGAATTGCTGGCGAGGCACTGGAAGATTGCATTATGCTCTGAGTCTGTGGGCAGCAGGGTCGCGCCGTGTCTGGCCACAGCGGCGGTCATCACCTCGCCTGCCGACACCAGCGCCTCCTTGTTGGCGAGCGCGATTGTGCCCCCGCGCGCAACCGCTTCCATAGTTGGCGCAAGGCCTGCACAGCCGACAATCGCAGCAACCGTCATGTCAACCGGCCGCGCCGCTGCCTCGCACAGGGCTTGCGCCCCGCCCGCTGCTTCGATCCCGCTTCCGTCCAGCGCGGCGCGCAGATCGGGCAGACAGCTCTCATCGCCAACGACAGCGATCTTCGCATCGAACTCGCGCGCGAGTGCCGCCAGTTCTTCGGCGCTGCAATTGGCGGTGAGCGCTTCGACTTGCCATTTGTCCGGCTCACGGCGGATCAGATCAAGCGTCGAGGCTCCAATCGATCCCGTTGCGCCAAGCAGAGTGAGGCTGCGCACCATTACGAAGCGGCTCCTACAAGGCCGGGTACAACATTGACGCAAAAGATCAGGAAGAACACCGCCAGAAAGCCATCGACCCTGTCAAATACACCGCCATGGCCGGGAATGAGATTGCTCGAATCCTTGACGCCCGCGCGCCGCTTCATCCAGCTTTCGAAGAAATCGCCCGCCTGCGCCACGACAGCGATGACAAGCCCGGAGAGCACTGCGAGGCTGATCGCCATCGCATTGGCGCTGCCCAACATGTCTGGGCGAAACCCGGTCAAAAGCAATACGATTGCTACAAGGCTTGCTGCCATTGCACCTCCGCCAAGGCCTGCCCACGTCTTGGAGGGGCTAAGACTGGGGGCGATCTTTGGCCCACCTAGCGCGCGCCCGGCGAAATAGGCTCCGACATCGACGGCAATGATCGGCAAAATGTAAATCAGCGCCACCGCCAATGCATCAAAGCTAGCCCGCACCTGGATCATCGCCAGCGCTGCTCCGGTGACATAAAGAGCACCGAAGAAAAGCCACACTACCTCGCCCAGGGGAGAGGCCTTCATCGCGCGCGCAAGACGGTTCCACTCCCACAAAACCAGACCCGCAATCGCAATCACGAAACCGATCCAGGCAAAGCCACCCAGCCACAGCGCAGCCCCCGCAATGCCGGCCATCACAAGCGCCGAGGCAAGCCGCACCGGCAGGTCAGATTTAGCCGGGTCAGACTTGGCTGAAGTGGCCTCATCGTCCGCCATAGCGCCGCTCCCTTGCGTTGAACGCGTCGAGCGCCTTAGCCAAATGCTCAGGCTTGAAATCGG
>JBCBMN010000033.1:0-20960 GCA_039822745.1 Pseudomonadota bacterium
CCGGTCTGGTGCGCGGCGACGCTTTCCTCGGTGGAGGCAACGACACCGTTCTGCTCTCTGACGATGCCCAGTACTTCGGCGTCCAGATCATTCAGAAACTGCGTGATCGTTACGCCAGTGGTATTGCGGCTAAGATCGATCGCGATTGTAGTGTCTTCGTTCGATCCGTTCGCGCTGATAAAGCCCGAATTGTTGATCGTTGTAAGGGTGCCTGAAAGATCGCGAACAGCGATCACAGTCCCTTCGCCTGATGAAGTCAGGCTGGCAGTGATGGACCCTGAATTGTCAAGCGTCTCAGCAGTAACGCCTTCATTGATCAAAAGCGCAACAGCAGTGGAATCGATGGTTTGAGCCGAAACAGACCCCGACACACCAATCCCACCGGGCAGATTTACAGTGCCTCCCTGACCACCAATGACCAGCGCATTGGAATCGAAAGAGCTGTAGATTGATGATGAGTTCACTGATCCGTCAATGACGATGGAAGCAGTCGTATCCCGGCCTACAACGGTACCAATTTCAATATCCTGATCTGAACCAATCAACAGCGCAGGCGCTTCTCCGTTGGTGGTGATCCGGCCATTGGTTTCATCGATATCGTCAACACCGTCGCCATCTTCATCGGCAACGTCCGGGTCGAGATCAAATGGCCGGGCATCAATCAGGATGCCGCCTGCCACATCCCCGCGGACTTCAACGGTCGGCGCAGATTCGCGCAGGTCAGAGCGCGAAAGCGTCAGCGATCGGCCGTTTTCATTGGTGAATACCGAGGCATTATTGATGACGCCGTCAACCCTGAGAGTGCCAGTAATGTCGCCATCCAACAGCACGGTGCGCGAACCCTCACCTACGGATTGGACAGAGCCTCCCAATCGCAGATCACCATCAATGGATTGGGCATAGAACGCGACACTTCCATCGCCTGCGACAAGGATATCGCCCGTATTGTCGATCGTTCCAACATAGTCGCCTTCAATGCTCACAGCGAAGGAGTTCAAGCCTTCGACATAAATATCACCGCTGTTAACGAAAGAGCCCGTCGTCGTACCGCCGGGCAAAATGCGGACACCATAGCGGTTTGTAGCTTCCGCAATCGGGCCATCAGCAATGCTGTTTAAGTCCTCATCTTCGGCGACGAAATCCTCAGTCACGCGGATGTTACCCGCATTATTAAGGTCGAAATTCGTGCCGGATTCAATTTCAATACCGACGCGATTATCCGCGTCATCCGCCTGCACGGTAGCATTCTCTTCAACAGTCACACTGTTGTTTGAGTCGATCACGATGGGTGTTGCGCCAGTCACTTCGAGGAGTGTGTCATCTTCCTCGCCGTCTGCCGGAGACTGGATCGTGATGTCCCCATCCACAGAAGTTCGGAGCGGATCGGTTTGGGTTCCGGTGACAACCGCTTGAGCAAGAAGCGGAGCAGCAGACGTGCTTGCGAGGAGGAGAGAAGCAAAAGTAACAGCGCGAAGCCGGAGGTGGGGTTCCTGAAGCATCAAAAATTCATTCCTTGTGTGTCCGACCATTCGTAGGTTGGGCTTATGCGGCGACCTTATTTAAACCGATTGCGGATTGATAGACCCGTATGACCTTTGTGATTTTCCCCAATCCGGCTTGCGACCAAGCGCCGCAAGTGTGCGACCTGTCTCAAACGTGGAAAGAACAGCACTGCCTTTGCAGACGGTGCCATTTACAACGATAAGAAGGTCCCTCCCAAGACGCAGCGGCCCACATCAAACAGCCGCCGACATGAACGAGGCATTGCCCTTATCAAGTTTCTTTCGAAACGTAAGCGAATTCCTTAGAAATTGGGCAATCAGGGCGCTTTGGGAAAGATGGCGTCAGCAGGCAGCGGCCCTTGGAACGAATCCTCGTTGTCCATTCGCAGAACCGAGACTTTCCCATCCAGTTGAACCTTGAATGGGGCCGCAAGAACGAAGCTTTCCAAGCTCCATCCTTCAGGCAGGCTAGGATCATCTTCCACTTCAAGAAGCGTCCTTGCAATCAGAACAAAGCGCTGCCCGGAAGGATCGCTTAAAACTTCGATCTGTGCTCCCTCATCGAAATTCAAGCTGTGATGCTTGTTCAACTGGACAGCTCTAATCAGGCCTTTGTCGTCCAGTTCTCTGGGAAGCCCGTCCAGATCAACGACATGCAGGAACTCGCGTCCATGCGCCTGCATATAGGTAAACTGTCCCGGCTCGCACCCCGGAGACCTCAGGAACTTGCCGGATTGAGCCGCCCCGGTGCGAGGATCATTCTTCAACCAAAGTGCTTGCGAGATAGGCAAGTCAAACTTCTCGAAGTCCTGCACAGTCCAGTCTTTCGTGAGCCAGACCTCTCCACTGACTACATCAACGAGCTCAAAGCCTTGGCGGGTGCCAGTGGGCTCCCACATGCGCTCGATGCATTGCTCAACCTTGGGCCCGCTGCACGCAGCAACTAAGAGACTGGCACAGCCCAACGAAAGCATTGCTCCAAACTTGCGATATGATTGCATTTTGCACCTCCGGCCTAATTTCGCGGGAGATGTCTTTACCAAGCATGTTGCAGCGCATTGGCGAGAGTGCACTTAATTGTCGCGGCACTCTCGCCTTTGCATCATTGCGTGCTAGGGCCGGAAGGTGATTGATCCAACTACGGAAACCTTTCCAGTGGTTTGCACCGAGGTTCCCAGATTGAACAGGACTTTACGAGATACAGGGTAAGCAATACCCACTTCGCCGAAGAAGGGGTCCTCGGTTTCCTGAACCGCACGAACCATGATCTCCTCACCGTTGAACGTCAGCCCCCGCTCGAGAACACGTTCTGAGTTGATGTAAGACACACCGACCCGGAAAATCGGCTTCTTCTCGTTCATGAGGTTCACCGGAAAGACAAACCCACCGGAGAGACGCCCGACGTCCACTGAGATTCCATCATCGGAGAACTCGTTCCAGATGTGCTGATAACTTCCATAGGCCAGCACCATGTCATCGCCAATCGAGGCGATCGGCAAGACACCGGTCGCGCCAATACCGACCGAGTACCCTTCGGCGGAGGTCGTCACATCCCCATCGAAGGAGATCGGTCCACCGAACTGAATCGGGAATGTATCGGCGGGAGTGCCATTTACAGTCAGGCCAAGCTCGGAGGATGTCGAGATGAAGCCGCCCTGCGCATTGAGCTCGAGGAACGGCAACACACGATACCCAACACCCACACCGACAATGGTGTTTGAGGCCGTCACATCTTCTGCCAGCGTGACATCAATGTCGCCTTCAATGATGTCATCGGGTATCATGACCTCGCTTTCGGTCAGAACCACCTCACTCTGGGTTGCCGCTACAAGAAATGTGAATGAGAGTTTGCCCGGCAAATCGCCTTGCGAACCATCTTCGAAGTCACTTTGTACTTCTGGTTGGTCCTCTTGTTCGGGGCCTTCCTGTGAGAGAGCGGCAGACGGCAACGCTCCCAAGCATACTGCCGTAGCAATCAATGATAGACGCAAGTGTTCTTCTCCTAATTCCCTGTGAAGGTTGAGGTTTGACGATGAGGGCGGGGTTCTCTGACTTGTGCGAGACCTGCGACGTTTGCAGTCCGCCGCTGCGAAGGCGTCGCTGGCTCCTCAGTCCCGGTGTCAAAGACCGGCGTGTCAAAGATCGGCATATCTGACGGGCGGCCAAACAGTGCGGTCCAGGTCTGCTTGAAACCTCTGGCGTGCAGCGCATCGCGGAACATGTTGCGCCATTCGTAAAACACGATGACGAATGGGTTGTTGCTCTCAAGCTTCTTTGTCAGGCCGTAGACAACCGGCATGTCATCCCGCTCTTCCTCGAACGTGCCGAAGAGGCGGTCGAAAATGATCAGGACGCCGCCATAGTTCTTGTCGAGATAGGCCTCGTTAGAACCATGGTGGACGCGGTGGTGGGACGGCGTATTAAAGATCCACTCGAGCGGACCCAGCTTGCCACACGCTTCCGTGTGCAGAAAGTACTGGAAGCGCAGGTTGGCCATAAGCATGCCGGTGATGAAAAGCGGGTGGAAGCCCATCAGTGCCATCGGCATCAGGGCGAGCCATGCAAACGAGAATGTGCTAAACCAACTCAGACGAAAAGCGGCAGGAAGAGTGAACTCATTGGTCGAATGATGCACGGCATGCGATGCCCACGCCCAACGGATCGTGTGGCTGAAGCGGTGCTGCCAATAATAACAGAATTCGAGAACGAAGAAGCCGACCACCCATGTGCGCCAGTCATCCAGTTCCCATACCACTGGGGCAAAATCATAGGCGAGAAACAAACCGGCAACTATGATGAAGCCCGTCAGAACACGGGAAAGGGCGTTACCAAACATGATCCCGATATGGCCGCCAAAGGCACCGAAATCGTAGCCGAGGCCTTTTTTACGGCGCCAGACAAACTCGACAAAAGCGAAAGCGAGTCCAACCAGAAGGAATGCTAGATTAGTTTCAGGATCAGGCATGGCTTTTTGCTCCGGGGGTTAAGAAATCGAAGGACCGCCCCGTCCAAATCGCCGTAATTCACTGCGAAGCCCTTATGGCTTCAATCTCAGCAGCGCTGAGAACTTGGTCTTTATTGATGTCGGCTTGCTCAAAGACCGGCGCTTTGCCGCCAATCAATTCCTGTCGCGAAACTCGCTCGTCACCATCCGCGTCGAACTGACCCATCCGTTCAAGCGCCTCGTCAAACTGGCTGCGATAGAAAAAGGGTCGATCAGACTGGTCGACATATCCATCCTCATTCCGGTCCATCCGCCCGAACATGGTCTCACGAAGCGCGATGACTTCAGACCAAGTGATGCTTCCATCGCCATTCTGATCGGCTTGCTTTACAAGCTTGTCGATGTCTTCCTTCGACTGAGCGAAGGCAGGGGGAGCGCTAAGTTGGACAAGGGGTATTAGCGCTCCCACTGCCACGATCGCGAACCCACCATTCGCGATCGATCTCTTTTTGCTTGGCATCGGGGGTCTCCAAGTGTGGCTTTCCCGATGATACATGAGAGGTCGCTGTTGCTACGATATCCGCACAAGGATGTGTTTTGTGCGCAGATGTTGCAAAATGCTGCAACGCGGTACGCCCGACATACTTTGTGACAATTTGCAGATAGAGCCCGGCACACCGCGAAGCTATCGCCGCAATGTGGAAAATTCGTACAGAATATTGATCGTCGATGACGACGTGGAAATCTTGCGGCTGGTTCAGGGTGTGCTTGAACGGGCTGGGATGTCACCCCTGACCGCGCAAACGGTTGTTGAAGCCGAAAGCCTGTTTGAACAGGAGGACATAGACCTGATTGTCCTAGATCTTATGATGAAGGACGAAGACGGGCTTTCTTTCTGCCGCCGCCTGCGCGCCAAAAGCTCTGTACCCGTCATTATACTCACGGCGCTTTCCAGCGATATTGACCGGATTGTCGGACTGGAAGTCGGCGCGGATGATTACCTTGGCAAGCCGTTCAACCCGCGCGAACTCGTTGCACGGATCAAAGCGGTTATGCGCCGGGTCTCGGATGGCGGAAACAATTCCGATCCCACCAAGGGAGACGCTCTTACATTCGGACCGTTTCGCTTGGTGCCAGAGCAAATGCTGCTCACCAAGAATGGAGTGGAGGAAATTCTCCTCACATCCGGCGAATTTGCACTGCTCAAAATTCTGGTCGAACGCGCGCCGCGGGTCTTGTCGCGAGAAACGCTGCTTGACCTATCCAGAGGAATGAGCGCGACACCGTTTGACCGGACAATCGACTCTCAGATCAGCCGTATTCGCAGCAAGATTGGCGATGATCCGCGTCGCCCATCCTATATCAAGACCGTGCGCAACCTTGGCTATGCGCTGTCCAGCAAAGTGGTGCGAGAAACCTGATGATCAGGCGCATTGCGTCGATTTCAAACTCGATCGTCGTTCACGTTCTAACAGTCGTGCTGATAGCAGGCGGGGCCTGCCTCTTGATGCTGACCGCACTGCTGCAAACACCCGTCGGCGGGCGCTTCTTTGATCGGGCCCTTGCAGATAACTCCGATAGTATTGCCGAGCTTGTCTGGCTGGTCGAGAATTCCCCGATAGAGATCGAAGCCTTTGTCCTATCCACCTATAGCAGCACTTCGAGAGCGGCACGGATCGATGACGACTTCGATCCACGGCTTGTGCCCAACCCAGGCAAGAGCCAGATGGTCACTTCGGGCAAAAGCGATGTCGTCTCACCGTTGCGGGAGCGTGATGTCCGCTTCCGCACCATTGGCGTCTTCGAGATGCGACCCTTTGTTCCCATTGAAAGGGTGCCTAAAATCAATGCGGTCATCTTGCAGCATCTGGCGATCCGGCTGGACGATGGCAGAGTGCTGAATGTCTGGCTTGCTCCGACCATATCCCTGACGACCCGCCCCAATTTCATAATCGTAGTCTTCGGCGTTCTGATAATCTTGGTTGTCTTCCTCAGCGGCGCCCTGCGGCTGGTTATCACGCGTCCGATTCACGAACTTGAGAAGAACGCTGAGCAAGTCGGATTGTCAGACACCTCAGTTCCCGTTGCTGTCGAAGGCCCGCGAGAACTGCGGAGGCTTTCCGGGGCGCTCAATCGGATGCGGATGCGGCTTGCCCGCCTGATTCACGAACGCGAGCAATTGATCGTAGCCATTGCGCACGACATCGCGACAGGGCTGACGCGCCTGCGTTTGCGAATGGATGAGAAACCCGAAACCGCCGATGCGGGCATCACCAACGAGCTAGAGCAGATGGAAAGGCTCGTCAGGGAAATGATGGCTTATGCCAGAGCTGAACACCCCTTGGTTGAGCCTGAGCTGATCGAGCTTTCTGCATTGATGCGGTCAATCGCGAATGCCGCTCCTTGCCAGGTTGGTGTGATCGCGGAACCGGGTTTCGAGTTTACAATGGGAGGCTCTCCGATGGCTCTTACGCGCGTGTTTGAAAACCTGATCGAGAATGCACGCCGATATGGCGGCGGGGAGATCTTAGTCCGGCTTTCCCAGTCCAGTTCGGGCGCGGAAATCTCCATCGAAGACAATGGAGAGGGAATTCCCGAGGACGAGTTCGGACGTGTGTTTGAGCCGTTTTACCGATGCGAAACATCCCGCAACCGCGCGACGGGAGGCACTGGCCTTGGGCTAGGAATCGCGCGGGCAATTGCCCAAACGCATGGCGCTTCTTTGACCTTGGCACGCAGCGAAGCAGGCGGATTGGCAGCGCGCGTGTTTTTCCCAGTTGAGCTCGCGACATAGGCAACTCGCCGCGCATGTTCCCTTTGCCGTAGCGTCCCATCGATTTCATGCAAACGAACACACATTCGCAAGCTTCTGCCGCAAACCTAAGAAATTTACGGTCACCCCCATCAACTCTTGAAATTTGTGTCCGTCTAGGCGCATGACGTGCGCCGTGGTTGGATGCTGAATTTTTTTGGAGCAGGATAAGATGAACCTCGATTTCACCCCCGAAGAACAAGCGTTCCGCGATGAAGTGCGCACGTTCATTGACGAGAACTATCCCAAGGAACTGATGGATCTGGGAATGCGCGAAGATCTGACGCGCGATGAGTTTCTCGCATGGCACAAGATCCTCGGCAAAAAGGGTTGGTCAACGCCTGCATGGCCGACAGAATATGGTGGCACCGGCTGGAGCCCGACACAGCGCTATATCTGGTCCGAAGAAAATGCGCGCGTCAATGCGATGATGCCGCTGCCGTTTGGCGTTTCGATGGTTGCCCCGGTGATCTACACATTCGGCAGCGAAGAGCAGAAGGCGCAACACCTTCCCGGCATCCGCAGCGGTGAAGTTTGGTGGTGTCAGGGCTATTCAGAGCCGGGCGCAGGGTCTGACCTTGCTTCGCTCAAGACCACTGCGGTTCGCGATGGTGATCACTATATCATCAACGGACAGAAGACGTGGACGACGCTTGCACAGCATGCCGATTGGGGCTTCTTCCTGTGCCGCACTGATCCTGACGCTGCCAAGCCGCAGCAGGGCATCAGCTTCATCCTGGTGGACATGAATACACCGGGCGTCGAAGTGAAACCGATCAAGCTGCTCGATGGCACGCACGAAGTAAACGAAACCTGGCTCACCGATGTGCGCGTTCCGGTTGAGAACCGTGTCGGCGAAGAAAATATGGGCTGGACCTACGCCAAGTTCCTGCTCGCGCATGAGCGCAGTGGTATCGCAGGCGTTGCCCGTTCGAAGCGCGGCGTTGAAAAGCTGCGCGAAATCGCTGGCACAGAGATGCTCGACGGCGAACCGCTGATGGAAGACTTCGACTTTGCTCGCAAGGTCAGCCAGCTTGAGATCGATCTTGCAGCGCTTGAAATCACCGAACTGCGCACGCTGGCCGGTGAACAGGCTGGCAAGGGCCCCGGGCCGGAAAGCTCGATCCTCAAGATCAAGGGCACCGAAATCCAGCAGCGCCTGACTGAACTGACGCTTGAAGCCGTGGGCACCTATGGCGCGCCATATTACGGCAGCATCCCGGCCAACGATACCGGATCGAACGAATATCCGATCGGGCCGGACTATGCGTCGCATTCGGCTGCAGCATACTTCAACATGCGCAAGACCTCGATCTATGGCGGATCGAACGAAATTCAGCGCAACATCATCACGAAAATGATCCTCGGCCTTTAAGGCCGGGGAACACCGGAGAGATAAAAAGTGGATTTCAATTTCACAGAAGAACAAGACATGGTGCGCGACGGTCTGTCGCGCATGGTGCGTGAGCAATATGACTGGGAAACCCGCATGGCAGCCATCGCCAGCGAGGCTGGCTGGCGCCCCGAAGTGTGGGCACAGCTTGCCGAACTCGGTATCCTTGGCATGCCTTTCAGCGAGGAAGTCGGCGGATTCGGCGGCGGTGCCATTGATGCAATGGTCGTCATGGAAGAGTTCGGCCAAGGTCTGGTGATTGAGCCTTTCGTTCCAACCGTGGTCTGCGCTGGCGGCTTTCTGAAGCATGCCGGCACCGAAGCGCAGCAGGAAGAGCACCTTTCCGCCATCATTTCGGGCGAGCGTGTTTTTGCTTTCGCTTATGCTGAACCGCGCGGCCGCTATGATCTGGCTGATCTGGAGACTACGGCGAAAAAGGACGGCGACAGCTACACGCTGAACGGCCACAAGTCGGTTGTCATCGGCGCACCTTGGGCAAGCCATCTCGTCGTCACCGCGCGCACGGGCGGCGATCGCCGCGACAAGGAAGGCGTGAGCGTCTTCATCGTCGACAAGAGCGCAGCAGGTGTCGTCACGCGCGACTATGTAACGGTCGACGGACGCCGCGCTTCGGAAGTGTATTTTGAGAACGTTTCGGTTCCGGCTGATGCACTAATCGGTGAAGAGGGTGCAGGCCTTCCCCTGATTGAACTCGTCACCGATGAAGCGATCGCAGCGCAATGTGCCGAGGCATGCGGCGCAATGAAGGTCGCTCATGCGCAGACGGTGGAATATTCGCGCCAGCGTAAGCAGTTCGGCGTTCCCATCGGCTCGTTCCAGGTTCTGCAACACCGCATGGTGGACATGTACACCGCTTACGAGACATCGGTGTCGCTGACCTATCTCGCCACGCTGAAGCTCGGTGAAGAAGAGAAAGTGCGCAAACGGCACGTCTCTGCCGCCAAGGTTGGCGTGGGCCAATCGGCGCGCCTGATCGGTCAGGAAGCCGTGCAGATCCACGGCGGCAACGGGGTGACGGACGAATACGCAATCGGTCACTTCTTCAAGCGCCTGACGATCTTTGAATCCGAGTTCGGAAACGTCGATCACCATATGAAGCGGCATGTGGCCTTGGGCTGATCTGGCCGTGAAAATGCTGACCTAAAAGGAGGGGCGGCCTGTTTTCTTCGATCGGTGCTGCCTTGCACGCGAAGAATGCAGGTCGGCCCTTTTGTCTTTGAGCCGATAGCTTTGAGGATGCTCGCAATGCCTGATCTTCGGATCTTTTCGTACCTGCCCAATCCTCGGCTGTTCAAGACTACGATTGCGGCTCGCTTCTCGGGAGCTCAGATCGAAATCGTCGGCGATACGCCGCCAGAACTGGTCAATTGGCTATGGGACTTTGACGCGCGCAAACTGTCGGACAGCGACAAGGCATCGCTTGCACAGATCGCCCGGCAAGGCAGCGTCGGCTTTGCCAATGTTCCGCTCTACAAAAGCGATGCATTCCTGGCGGCACACCCCTTCGGAAATGTTCCCGCAGGCTTTTCCGGCGACGGATCGGTGGGCTTTTTCGAATCCAACTCGATCATGCGCGCCGCTGCGCGAGCAGGCCATGACGGGGGCAGCTTGCTGGGTACTGATCCTCTGACACAGTCGCGGGTCGATTCCTTCCTTGATCGCTCGCTCGTCTTTGCCCGCGATCTTCAGCACTATCTGCTGGCCGGCGATGCGATGAGTGTCGATATGCATGCCCGAATGGCTCAGGAGCTTAGCACCTTCGCCTCGGGGCTCGACCGAGCGCTTGACCAGTCGCGCTATCTGGTGGGAGATCAGGTGACGCTGGCCGACATTGGCTGTGTGTGCGACCTGTGCCAGCTGACTTACGAAAAGGGTCACAAGGATCGCTTTGCAGCTCTTGAACTGGACTTCCTTGTGCCAAGTCTTGCCCTGCACAAGAATTTGGGCGCCTATCTCGCCAGGCTCGCATCCGATGAACGCTTCTCAGGTGACCTTGAGCGATACTTCAAGACACTCTTGCCAGTCTTCGCATGAGGACATGGCGCTGGGCCGGAACTTCAGAATATTCGGCGTAGGTGAGCATATGCGATCAACACGCCGCCACTGACGGTTGGGATCGCTTCGTCCACGCCAAATCCCTCTGCAAACAGGCCACCGACAACCAAAGCTGCCCCGATCCCCGCCGGTGCCAGAAAACCGGGCGTGCGAGCGCCCTGCCCTGTCAGAGCAACCGTGCCGGATGCCAGAACGGCAAGCACCGCCATGACCCAGTGGACCCATTCCGCATCAGCAATTGCGCTCACGAAAGGCAGCGCAACCGCAATGACGGGCAAGGCTAGGCAATGGATGATACAGACCACGCTGAACGCGACCGCGGCGCGATCGCTTAAAGTGCTGGTCTGCGAAGGAACGCTCATAAGCTGCTTGAACTCGATAGGTGACAAAGTCACATCGCGCGTAACTGCACCCTCGAGCGGCGTCAATCACAGCGATCAGTTGGCGTGCTGTGCGCGAGCAATCTCATGCAGCCAATCGGCATGGCGCGGGGCTTTCTTGGTTTCGCTCCACTCGTCGAGCATCAGCGGCGCAACGCGCGCGAGTTCTTCATATTGGTCCGGCGTGCCGATATCAGTCGCGAGCTCCACGCGGTGGCCGTTCGGGTCGAAGAAATAGATCGACTTGAAAATACCGTGATGGGTCGGCCCCAGCACGTCGATGCCCAAAGCTTCGATGTGATCCTTCGCCGCGATCAGTTCCTCTTCGGTGCCGACGCGAAAGGCCAGATGCTGCACCCATTGCGGGGTGTTTTCGTCACGTCCCATATCGGGCTGATTAGGCAGCTCGAAGAAAGCGAGAATGTTGCCATTCCCCGCATCAAGGAAGACATGCATGTAAGGGTCATAGGCGCCGGTCGAGGGCACGTGATCCTCGGCAAAGGCCGTGGTGTAGCTCATGCCGAGCGTCTTGGCGTACCACTCGACCGTTTCCTTGGCATCGCGGCAGCGATAGGCGACGTGGTGCACACCGCCCAGAGAGACGGGATGCTTTACCGGGGAAGCTCCCGCCGCGCTCATTCGGCCGGTTCGCCTTCAACTTCGAGAGCGCCGCGACGGATCTGGTCACGCTCCATGCTTTCAAACAGAGCCTTGAAGTTGCCTTCACCAAAGCCATCGTCGCCCTTGCGCTGGATGAACTCGAAGAAGAGCGGACCAACCTTCGCTTCGGCGAAAATCTGCAGCAGCAGACGCGGGCTGCCACCTTCCGTGGTGCCATCCAGCAGGATGCCGCGCGTCTGCAGCGCGCTCACATCTTCGCCATGGGCGGGCAGACGCTCTTCGAGCATCTCGTAATAGGTCGCAGGCGGAGCAGTCATGAACGGCACGCCCAGCGCCTTGAGCTTGTCCCAGCATGCAGTGAGGTCATCACAGATCAGCGCGATATGCTGAATGCCTTCGCCATTATAGTGGCGCAGGAACTCTTCGATCTGGCCCTTGCCGCCTTCACCTTCTTCGTTGAGCGGGATGCGGATCTTGCCATCTGGCGCGGTCAGCGCCTTGGACGTGAGGCCGGTATATTCGCCCTTGATGTCGAAGAAGCGAATTTCGCGGAAGTTGAAGAGGCGCTCATAATATTCGGCCCAGTAGGCCATGCGCCCGGTGTAAACATTGTGCGTCAGGTGATCGATCGTGTGGAAGCCCGCACCTTCGGGATACGGATCGACGCCCGGCAGATAGTCGAAATCGATGTCGTAGATCGTCAGCCCGCGGCGATCATCACCGGCATAACGATCCACCAGATAAAGGATCGCGCCGCCAATGCCGCGGATTGCAGGGATGCGCAGTTCCATCGGACCCGGCTCATTGGCAACCGGCTCCGCACCGGTTTCGATCAGATGATCATAAGCCTTGGCCGCGTCACGCACGCGGAACGCCATGCCGCAAGCGCTCGGCCCATGCTCTTGCGCGAAGTACCACGCAGCCGAGCGCGGCTCATAATTGGCGATCAGGTTGATCCCGCCCTGACGCCACAGATGCACGTCCTTGGAGCGATGCTTGGCCACCAGTGTGAAGCCCATGGTCTCGAACACCGGCTCCAGAATGCCCTTCTCTGGGGCGCAGAACTCTACGAATTCGAACCCGTCCAGACCGGCGGGGTTCTCGAACAGATCATTGGGGTGGATGGATTTTTGATTGTTCATGAATTTGCGCCTTCACGAGAATGCAACCTTAAGGGGAGTTGCATGACAAACTGGTTACGATTGAAACTATCTAAGCCATTCACTCCGATTTGTCAAAACCAGGGGCGACCCATATGCTGGGGCTGCCCGGTAATGCTGCATGTGCGAACAAAGTTGACATAGTTGACACCGTGTCAACCACCCGTTCCGCACCCATATCCTTGTTATAAAATGACAAAGTCGACCATATCGAAGTTGACACTTATCCAACAAGAACGCCCGGACAGGCGCCTAACGTGACGCCGCGCTGGCACATTCTTGCGCCTGTAGGAAAGCGATTTTTGTAAGAGTAGGCCAACTGTGCGCGCGCCCGTGGGCGAATCTATACCACGCGCCCCACATTGCGCCCGCCGAGGTCCATGCAATTGAGCCCCAGATAGCCAGGCTGACCAACCCGCTCAGAATACTGGCCGACGCCGATAATGACCGGCGTCGTGCCAGCCACATCAGTCAACGAAATCGTCCACACGCTCGACGATGATCGCTGGAGCCATGCCGCCAGCTGCACACATCGTCACAAGGCCATACCGCTTGTCCTGACGCTCCAATTCGTCGACCATGGTGCCGATCAGGATCGATCCGGTGGCGCCAATCGGGTGGCCAAGAGCGATTGAACCGCCATTGACGTTCACCTTGTCCCAATCAAGCTCAAGGTCGCGCACAAACTTGGCGGCGACCACGGCAAAAGCTTCGTTGATCTCGTAAAGGTCGATGTCCTCTTTGGTCATCCCGGCCTTCTCTAGCACTTTGTTTGCCGCCGGAACCGGAGCGTTGAGCATCAGCGTTGGATCATCGCCCATATTGGCGGTGGCAACGATGCGCGCGCGCGGCTTGAGGCCGTGCTTTTGAGCATATTCCTTGCTGGTGACGAGCACCGCCGCTGCGCCATCAACCACGCCCGAAGAATTGCCTGCATGGTGGAAATGCTGGATCTCAAGGTCAGGGTATTTCTGGTTCACCAGCGCGCGGAAAGTGTTGCCCTTGGCATCCAGCGGCATGTCGGCGATTTTGCCAAAGGACGGCTCCAGCGCGGAGAGGCCTTCCATCGTCGTTTGCGGGCGCGGGAATTCCTCGCGGTCCAGCACCACACTGCCATCATCTGCAACAACCGGGACAACCGACTTGTCAAACCGCCCCTCTTCAATCGCAACCGCTGCACGCTTTTGCGAGCGATAGCCGACCTCGTCCAATTCCTCGCGGGTGAAGCCTTCAAGGCTGGCGATAGCATCACCGCAAATGCCCTGGTGGCTTTGCGGGTGCACGCCCTGGAGACGCTCATTATAGCTGCCCATCATCATCGGCTTGATGCCAGCCTGCATCTTTTCCTTCGACATGGCGGCGGTGAGGCTCATCATCTCGGTCCCGCCGGCGACAACACAGTCTTCCATCCCGCTCATGACCTGCGCGGCTGCAAGGCTCACACTGGTAATACCGCCGCCGCAGAAGCGATCGAGCGTGGTGCCCGACGATGTCACATCATAACCCGCGTCCAAAGCCGCCATCCGGCCAAGGTCGCCAGCCTGCAGACCGTCCTGAGTCGAGACCGACCAGATCACATCGTCAACCGTTGCCGTATCGAGGCTGTTACGCTCCCGAATGGCCTTGAGAACGGTCGCGGCGAGGTGCTGCGGGTGCTGTTCCGCCAGCGCGCCCTTGCCCTGTTTTCCGATACCACGCGGAGTGCGCACAGCGTCAATGATGTAAGCGTCTGCCATTGTCAGGGATCCTCTTCTCGTTTTCGCAATTAATGCGGTTGACCCAAGGATAAAGCCACTGCACCACTAGCACAACAATCAGTTTCGCAACGAAACGCAAAAAATTCGCCACTCGGCACAATTGGAGAGAAACATTGACCGATACCCCGACACAAGAGGTCCTGACTGAGGTTCAGGACGGCATTCTGATTGTCACGATCAACCGCCCCGAAGCCAAGAACGCGATGACCAAAGCTGCGGCTGAGGGGATTGCCGCCGCGATGGACCGGCTTGATGCGGAAGACGAACTGCGCGTTGGCATCCTTACCGGCGCTGGCGGGACGTTCTGCTCAGGCATGGACCTGAAAGGGTTTCTGCGTGGCGAAACCCCCAGTGTTGAAGGCCGGGGCTTTGGCGGTGTGGTGCAAGCTCCGCCTGCCAAGCCACTGATCGCGGCGGTCGAAGGCTACGCGCTGGCTGGTGGTCTTGAGCTGATGATTGCCTGCGACCTTGTCGTCGCCTCGGACAAGGCCAAGTTCGGCATCCCCGAAACCAAGCGCGGGCTTGTTGCCGCGGCGGGAGGTGTGATGATGCTGCCTGACCAGATCCCGGAGCGCATCGCGATGGAACTGGCAATGACAGGTGATTTCATTGATGCGCCGCGCGCCTATGAGCTGGGGCTGATCAATTCGGTGACCGAGGGATCGGCACTGGAAGGCGCGAAAGCACTCGCGGCCAAGATCGTCGCCAACGGTCCGCTCGCCGTAAAGGTCTCCAAGCAGATCATCAAGGAATCGCGCGGTTGGGCCATGGAAGAGCGCTTTGACAATCAGGCCAAGCTGATCGCTCCGGTTTTCGTGTCCGAAGACGCACGCGAAGGCGCAGCGGCCTTTGCCGAAAAGCGCGCGCCCAACTGGAAGGGTAAGTGAGTGTCGCGCGGGCGTCCGCGAAGGGAGCTCGCGCGTAGTTTGTTTGCGGTGAGCTAGCGCTCGCTTGTCGGGCCTTCCCTCTCCCCCGCCCTTCCACCCGCAATTGTATCCTCAAGGGCGGCAGGGCGGCGGAGAGGGAAGGTCCGGCCCAAGGTCAGGACGGATGTCCTGACCGCCAGAGTTAAAAGAGGAGAGAGAATTATGCCCGTCATTGACGTGCCCCAGCCCGCCTTCATGGAAGACGAGGAAATTGCGATTTTCGCCGACGCGGTTGGCAAGTTTTATCAGCAGCACGCCCCGGAAAAGCGTATCCACAAATGGCGCGAAGACGGCCAGGTGGAACGCGAGTTTTGGAACGAAGCCGGCACCGCAGGGCTGCTCGGCGTGAGCGTTCCGACCGAATATGGCGGCCATGGCGGCGACTTTCGTCATGACATGGTGGTGATCGATCAGCAGGCCAAGCACGAAGTCGAAGGCTTTGCCGCCAGCCTGCACAACACGATCATCCTGCCCTATCTCGTGCGCCACGGCACCGAAGAGCAGAAGCAGAAATACCTGCCCAAACTCGTCACTGGCGAGCTGGTGAGCGCCATCGCGATGTCAGAGCCCGATGTCGGCTCGGACCTTCAGAGCATCACCACGACCGCTCTGAAAGATGGCAATGGCTATCGCCTCAACGGGTCCAAGACGTGGATTTCGAACGGCCAGACCGCCGACTTTATCATCGTTGTCGCCAAGACTGATCCCAATGAGGGCGCCAAGGGCATCTCGCTGATGCTGCTGGAGACTGAAGGAGCAGAAGGCTTTCAGCGCGGCAAGAAGCTCGACAAGGTCGGCCTTGATGCGCAGGACACATCAGAACTGTTCTTCGACAATGTCTTCATCCCCGGCGACAATGTTCTGGGCGGAGTGGAAGGCAAAGGCTTCTATCAATTGATGGGTGAGCTGCCGCAGGAACGCCTCGTCATCGCCATGAACGCGATTACGGGGATCGAGAAGGCGCTCGAAGTCACAGTCGATTACGTCAAGAACCGCAAGGCATTCGGCAAGACGATCTGGGACTTCCAGAACACGCAATTTGTTCTCGCCGATCTGAAAGCGCGTGGCACGGCAGCGCGGGTGTTCGTCAATGACTGCATCGCCAAGCTGCTCGAAGGCAAGCTCGACGTGGCCACGGCAAGCATGGCAAAATACTGGGTGACCGAGCTGCAAAGCGAAGTCGTCGACAAATGCCTGCAGTTCCATGGCGGCGCTGGTTACATGAACGACTATGCGATTGGCCGGATGTATCGCGACACCCGTATTGCGCGGATTTACGGCGGGTCGAACGAGATCATGAAGATGCTGATTGCGCGCTCAATGTAATCGAGCGCTTTTTTGTTTGTGTGCCCCCGTCCGGGGGCACATCCTCGGTGCTATTCCCTACGCCGAATCTTCGGCTGCGGGGCACCTGCGGGCGCGCCGTCGCGCTTGCGGTTTACTGGCGCAAACCGATGCCTGATCAGCGGCTGCGCTGGAGCGCGTTTTCGAAATCTGTGATTTCGCAAGGCCGACTGGCCGCCCGCAGTGGAGCCGCAGCGAAGCGAAGGCTGTCTAGCGAGGACGCCCGCCCGGATGGGCGACCACAAACAAAAACGCCCCGGTTTCCCGAGGCGTTTCTGTTTGGATTGTCGCTCCCGCGCTTAGAACTTTGCGCGCACTACCACACCGTAAGTGCGCGGTTGCTGCGAGAAGGCCGAACGCGAATTTGACGCACCCGATCCGCGAAGAGTGGTGTTGAAGGTCACACCACGCACCACTTCATCGGTCGCGTTATTGACAAAACCTTCGATCGAGTATGCGCCGTCATTGAAACGGAAGCCTGCGCGAAGGTTCACAAACGCCTTGCCATCCTGAACATCCGCAACGATCAGCGGCTGAGCAGCGACGGCCGCATCGACACCAAGATCCGCAATCTGCTGTGTGCTTGGCGGCACGATACCTTGCGTTGAGGTACGCTGGTCGCCTTCCATTCGGACCTGGCCAGTTACAAAGAATTCGGCCGAGTCTGAAATCGGTTTCTCCCAGAGCGCGCCGAAGATCGCAACGACGTCTGCCGCGTTCGTCAGCGAGAAGCCGCACAGCGACACCACCTGCGGCGTTGTCAGATCACCCGCACAGTCCTCTGGATACTCGGCATCCAGGATCGTCGCGGATGCGTTGATCGTAAGTTCATCCGTCGGACGGATAAGGCTCTCGATCTCAACACCCTGAGACAGGGCGCGCGGAACGTTAAAGGTTGCAAACGCCGTTCCGGTGAATTCGAGCACCTGGAAATCGGTGAACTCTTCGTAGAACGCAGCGATGTTGAGCGTCACCGCGTCATCGATCAGCTTGCTCTTGATGCCGATTTCGTAGGCATCGACCTCTTCGGAGTTGAAGACCGGGCTCGCCCCCAAGACAGCAGCGGTGGTGTCAAGGTTGATCCCGCCCGACTTGTAGCCGTGCGTGAAGCTTGCATAGACATTGACCGGTGCAGCAAGGGCATAGCTCAGACGCGCGGTCCAGATCAGTTCCTCGTCATCAAAGGTTTCCTGGAAGGTCACAGGCAGCGGGAATACACCGGCCTCCGGCAGGTCAGCCGGTGCAAGGAAACCAAGACACCCAAGCCCAGCCAGCGTCGAGCCGGCGCTGCCCAGCGGTGCGAGACCACCCGTGAACAGGCTGTTGAGGATGGCAGGGCAGGTCGGGTTGTTGGCAGAGGTCTGCGTGAACCCGCCTGACTTTTCTTCCCAAGAATATCGCGCGCCCAGCGTGAGTTCGAGGCCTTCGACGATTTCAAAGCTGTTATTGGTGAAGATCGAATAGCTCTGCGCTTCTTGCTGGAAACGGTTGGTCACGCCATTGCCGTTGATATCGGAGCCACCGGTGAAGGTGGCGAGCGGTGCCGGGCCGGCAATGCCGCCAAACAAGGCGCCGACATTCGCATCGTAATCAGCGCCCGCCACAAACGTGACCGATTGATCGATCGTTTCATCCGAGAAGAACCCGCCGATGACGTAGTTGAGCCGGCCATCGAAAGCCTCACCCTGGATCCGCAATTCAGCAGTGTAGGTGTCGATCTCGGTTGCGACAGGTCCGACATTGAAGATGTCGAGCGCCGTGAAGTCGGAATCGTAATTCTCGTTGCCATCGAACTTGCGATACGAGCCAATGAAGATGAGATCGGCATTGCTGCCGAGCGGGAACTCGATTTCGCCAGTCGCGCCATAGTTCTCAATCGTCGAGAAAGGCGCAAAATTCGCTGAGAGAACCCGGTTGTTCAAAGCCTCTTCAAATCCAGCTTCGTCAAACGGATTGGTCGCCACAGAAGGCTGTCCGTTGCCAGCAGTGGCACCAAGACCCACAGCAGCATAGGCACCGCTGCCGACCAGCGGCGTCTCGAACAATTCAATCGCGCCGCCGATACTGGGCGTGCTGCGCGAAAAGTCGACGATCAAGCGCCCGGTCAGGCCACCCTCCGTCTCAAGACCCAACTGGCCGCGAACGAGAAACTGATCTGCGTCATTGGTTTCGTCGAACTTGTTGCCGTCGGCATCGACAACGTCGATGAAGCCGTCACGCTTACGAACCGCTCCGGTCAGACGGAAAGCCAGCGTGTCCTCGACAAGTGGCGCATTGATCGCCCCTTGGAGGCTGATTTCGTTGAATGAACCATATTGCGCGTTCACGAAGCCGCCAAACTCGCTGAGATCAGGTCGCTTGGTGGTGATGTTGAGCGCACCAGCCGAAGTGTTGCGGCCAAACAGCGTGCCCTGCGGTCCGCGCAGAACCTCAACCCGCTCAATATCGACAAACTCGCTGAGCGCTACGCCGGGACGCGACTGATACGCGCCATCGATGAAGATACCGACTGCGCTTTCAAATCCGATATTGTTCGACGTTGTACCGACACCGCGGACGCGCAGCACGACTGAGCCGGACGATGTCTGGGCCTGGCTTGAGGTGAAGCTGGGCGCCAGCGACGTCACCTCCTGAATCCCGTTCACATTCTGGTTCTGCAAAGTCTGCGGTGAAATTGCGGTCACCGCGATGGGGATGTCCTGAACATCCTGCGCGCGACGGGTCGCCGTCACAATAATCACATTGTCGTCGACTTCCGGCGCTTCGAGGGTGTCACCCCCATCCTGAGCCAATGCCGGCACGGTAAATGAAGTACAGGCCAAGAGGCCTGCAGCATACACTGCGAGCTTACGCGTCATAGATTTTCCTCTCCACAATTCCCCCGGCGCCCGTTTTCAGGCCTTCCGATGGGTAAGGAGATTATCAGGGCGCGTGTCACCCGCAAGAGTCCAAGCGATGTTACCAACGGGTTGTAGCAAAAATGCCACAAAATGCGCTGCAGCGCAGCATTATTGCGCAAGTGCAATATCGCGCGGAAGTGGCCGCTTTCTAAAAACCCAGTCGAATACCCGCCCAAACGGTGCGTGGTACGCCCAAGTCAATTGCGCCCGCGGAATTGCGCGTCACGATCTCTTCGTCCAGCAGGTTTTCGGCCCGCAATATGACCGACACTCCATCGACGACAGCAGCCGAGGCAAACAGATCGAGCGTGGTGGCCGGAGCCAGTCGATCGGTTTCCTGATCATCCTCAAACTGCGCGCTCGTGTGCCGAACTGTGCCAGCCAAGCGCCAGCCTTCTGATGGTTCCCATGCCAAAGTCGTCGATAGGGAGAGCTCAGGGGTCTGGGGCGGTCGATTTCCATCAAGCGCAGCACTGGCATCCTCTGCGTCAATCGTCGCATCGGTATAGGCCAGCGACGCATCAAGGCTGACTTCACCCAGAACAACAAAGCCGCTCGCCTCAATGCCTTGCGCATCAATGGCAGGCAGGTTCTGTCGCTGGCGCAGGTTCTCTTCCAGCGTCACATTGGCAATCGCGTTCTCCACCCGGTTGTCAAACGCGGTCACCGAAAATCCAATCCCCGATGTCGGATACCAATCCAGCCCCAGCTCAAAGCCTAGCAGCTGTTCGTTCTCCAGTTCCGCATTCGCCTCGGTGACGACCGGGAACACGACGAAGGGCCGGTACAGCTCGTTCAGAGTGGGCAGACGGATGCCGGTATAGGCCGCGCCGCGCACTTCCAGTCTGCGCGAGGCATAGAACAGCGCGCCTGCTCGCCAGTTCAGCGCCAGATCAGAACGGTCATCCGCAATGACTTCGTTGACCACCTGCCCGCTCGGGTCCGTCGCGACAAAGAAGCCATCGGCAATCCGGGTATAGTCCGCGCGCAGGCCGCCGGTCAGCAAAAGCGGCCCAATCTGCCAGTCTTCCTCAACAAAGATACCGAGATTGGACGTGTTCCCCCCGGCATTGCGTTGTTCACGGATTTGGCCGGTAAACGAACTGATCGCGTCCTCGAACAATTCGCCATCGGCCCGGCGATAG
>JBCBMN010000034.1:0-20894 GCA_039822745.1 Pseudomonadota bacterium
ACGATCCTTTCCCCGCTGGTGACGGGCCGCACTTCATGGATACTTGAGGAAGGGTAGAGAACGAGTTGTCCAGCTTCTGCCTTGATGTGTGATGTCACTCCTGCCGTATGAATGACCAGCTCGCCGCCATCGTAGTCTTCGGGGTCGGTCAGAAAGAGCGTAAACGAGATGTCGGTGCGCAACCGCGACTTTCCGCTTCCCATGATCGCATTGTCGACATGCGCCCCGTAGTGTCCGCCGTCTCGTGTCTTGCTGATCAATAGCGGGGAAATACGTCGTGGACGGGCAGCCGCCTTCAGCACCGCATTCCCCTCAACGACCTGGAGCAATTCATCCTGAATGGCCTTGCCAGCGGCATCAGAGACAATCGCCTGCTCGTTTTGCTTCACCGCACTCGCGACCTTACCCGCAGTCGCCCGACCATCTCTCCAAGTCAGCGCTTTGATCTTCTCGCGAAGCGCTGTGATCTTCGCCTTCTCTTCAATTGCCGAGATGGTGACGATCATGGCGTTCACCGAAATGAGAATCGTTTGCAATAAGCCGCTTGATGGCTATGGTTCTCGATCTGACTATCGCTGGAAGGATAATAATGAAAGTAGAGCTTAAGACATGGGCAGGACTTGGCCTTGCGACCGCCTTAGCGGGTGCTGGCCTTGCAGGTTGCGCCGAAGAGCCAAACGCTGACGAAACCACAAACCAAGCCCCACAAGCCGGTGAAATGGGAGAAGGTGAAGGCGGAGAAGGTGGCGAGAGCGGCGAAGGCGGTGTCGACTTCGCTTCTGCCAGCACTGATCCCGTCGAATATGGCTCTGCGCTCGCCGTTGCGGAAGCTCACGCTATTGCTGCGAAAGACGCGTTCGCAATTGGTCGAAGAGATGAAGCAGCCGAAATGTTCGGTCATCCGGTATCGGAGGTGCTCGCTGATATGGACCCTGTCTTCGCCGAGCTTGGGGTGGAAGACTTCAAGCCGCTATTCTTCGATGCGTCTGCTGGCGTGCTGAGCGGAGAAACCGAGGCTCAGGTCAATGAACGTTTCGATGGCATCATTGCCGCTTTGCGAGGCGCCGCCGCGAAGGCACCGGACGATGGAACAAGCGAAGCGATGGTCGCGGCTGGTGTGGCGGTTGACCAAATTGATCGAGCAATATCGATGTATCGCCAAGCATCAACCGAAGGCGTCTATCCGCCGTACCTGGATGGATATGGCTTCTACAAGGCTGGGCAGACCGCCTTCGAAGCGTCCGAGAGTGCAATCTCATCGGAGAATGCCGATTTGCACAAGCGGATCAGCGAATCGCTGGACTTGCTTGCCGGAGCCTATCCGAGCGCTGATATGCCGGAAGCCCTTGATGCCGATCAAGGTCAGCTGACTGCGGCCGGTTCGCGAGCTATGCTCGGTCTGCCAAGGCTTTGAATCAATTACTATGGCAGCGCAGCACTTTGACGCGCTGCCATATATCGCTGGCGGCTATTTCGCTTTGAGCGGCGGCCAGCCTGCTGAAATGCTTGGCACGAACATCGAGGTTAGGATGAGCACGATGTTCCTGCCATCACTGCCCATCGCGTGTTGCACTACATGCAACGGATGAAATGGTGTTAGCAGGCTGTCAGCACGAATCTGAGTGATCGCAACTATGGATACTACTCGAGAGTAAGCCGGATTATTGGCATCGCCGCCACGAAAGTGGTCTCACGTCTATTAAGTCATCACAAGAGTCCCCATCGTCCCTGCTGCCCAAGCATGGCGGTGGTTGATTGCTGGGCGAACCGCCCAAACACGCGGTTCTCAGCGTGCGCTAATACGCTAATGCAAATGAGTTGCAAGAATCGATCTCGCCAGTTAGACATTGCGAACGAGTCGCAAGAGGGGTGCGGCAAACATCTGTGGGGCCAAGGGAGGTGCTTGATGCGCAGTTCGAGACAGAAAGCCTTTAAGGACGCCATTTTTGTTCGACTGTTCCGGCTCTGGGCGATGGGTCGTGAAGACCATGAGCCAGCACTTCCACGCATGCATGAAGAGGCGTCGAAGCACGGTTACAAGGATCAGGCAGCTGCCGCCTGTTCGAGCTTGTTTGAACTCGTCGAGTCCCACCTCGGACGGCAGCTGCGCCGCGAATGCTGTTGCAGTCCCTGCTTTTCACCCGATGAAAGAGCCTTGATCGGCGTATTACGCGCTGCGCCGGGTCTATCGATGGGCAAGGGATCGCGCGAAGTGCCGCATGGGCTGCCCGGCGCGATTAGTTGGGCGGCAAGTTGCGTGTGTGACGCCATGGAAATTGCTGTCGATCGACAACTCCAGACGCTAAGGAACTCGGCAGCCAATCAGCAGGAATGCCCGTTCCAGTGGCCAATCGCCGACGGTGAAGCTCGTGGCGTATAACTTGGCGATGCTGACCTACACGCCTGACCTGCGGTACGTGGACCCTCCACGCATGCGCCTCGTGAGCGCGCTGAGATACAGTCACGTAGCGCGGGCCCGGAATTGTTACTCACCCCAGAAGCTTGGTGACCATCTCGGCTCTCGAACTGCGGTGTCGAGCTTCCATGTATTTCTGGACGAGGCTGGTCGCGCATGGCCTGAACCGATCTCGCTCAACCCGCCTTGCCAACCGGCGTTTAGTTATGACGAGATGCTACTTGCTGATCTGTGCATTGCCGCCGCACGCAATGATCGAAAGCCCTTCGACGAGATGACGCAGGATATGCTTGGGCAAGCCGCGCGGAACTCGATCTGGGCTTCGGCCCGGCGCTTGATGCGGTATTTGGTTTCGGTGGTTGAATAGACGTGCGTGCAAGGTTGATGTTGCTCAATGGGCACGAGCACGGGCTTTCTGCCCAGTTCTTCCAACAGTTTTTGCAATTGCGAATGATTTTCGTTAGCTGGCGCTTGCGAAGCGTAAAGGGGCTGATTTAATGACGTTTGATTCCATCTGTGTGGCGCGGTCTGCATTTCTGTTCGGAAGCGGCCTCGCCGCTATTTCTCTGGCGACGACCAGTGCCTTCGCGCAGGAAGCGGCTGCGCAACCCGGACCTGACTTCGAGACCCAGCCTTCGAGCGAAGAACAACCGGACGACGATCGGGTGATTATCGTCACTGGTCAGAAGATCGCGCGGACCTTGCAGGACACCAATGCGTCCGTGGCTGTCGTCGATCAACAGGCCATTCAGGATGCGAATTTCCGCGATGTCTATGATGTAATCGGCCAAACAGCGAATGTTGCCAGCCTGTTTGACGGTGCTGGTTTTTCGATCCGTGGGCTGCGCAACACCGGCGCGGGCTCAGGCGAAGCAACAAGTGATGTCGCTTCCATCTTCGTCGATGGCGTTTTCATCCCCAGCAGCTTGCTTACGAACGGCGCATTCAGTTTGTGGGATGCGCAAAGCGTCGAGATTTTTCGTGGGCCGCAATCCACGATCCAGGGGCGGAACTCGCTTGCGGGAGCCATCGTCGTGCGGACGGTCGATCCCGGTGATGAATTCTCCGGCGATTTTCAATTGGAGGCGGCCGAGTTCAACAGCTACCGAGGTTCGGCAGCGCTGACGCTTCCCATCGCGCCAGGCCAGGTCTCCCTTCGCCTCGCGGGCGATTACCAACGCTCCGATGGCTTTCAGGAAGGCACCTTTGTCGGCCGCGATGATGTCGACGAATCCGAAGCCATCACCGGGCGCGCCACTCTGTTGCTTACGCCGGATTTCGCTCCGAATTTCTCGGCTCGGCTGAATTTTACCTACACGGACAACGAGGAAGGCGAGAACCGGGTCATTGAGGAGGTGTTTCGGCAGACCGGTGCGCGCGAGAACAATCAGAACAACATCGATCGACAGGGTGCAGAAGCGTACATTGCGTCAGCGGAACTCAGCTACAATTTCACAGATGAGCTCACTCTGACCTCGGTTACCGGGTACATCGACAGCAATAGCTTCTTCAATTTCGACCCGGATAGCAACAATCCGATCACGACCAGCCTACCACTTCCGGGCGGTCTGGCCGATGAATTCCAGATGTCCATGAGCGAAGACCGCATCTTCACTCAAGAACTGCGACTTGCGTATGAAAGCGATCGCATCTCGGCGCTGCTCGGCGGCTACTTTTATGACAATGCCGGTTCGTTCGATAGTGACAACAACACGGTAGTCGGTACCGACTTTGCCTTCCCGGATCCTGCAACGCTAGCATTCGTGCTCGGGCTTGATGTTCCTACTGCAACTTTCCTGCGCAGTCAGATTGTCACACTTGTCCCAGCTTTCCCGGTCAATCTCATCAACCAGACGACCACGGATGTACGGAATTACGCTGTGTTCGGCGAGGCTACGTTCGACTTGACCGATCGCATCCACCTTACTCTTGGCGCGCGATATGACAGCGAAGAAGTCATCCAGACGGCTGTCAACGGCACGCTTGTCCCGACCATCCCTGCAACCGGTGATCCGACCATCGACGCGTTGTTGTTCCAGGTAACGCAGCAATTCTCGAACGTGTTCAACTTCGACGCGGAGAATACTTTCGATGCGTTCCTGCCCAAGGCCGGAATCACATTCGACATGAGTGACGATGCCTCGATCGCCTTCACCTATCAGCGAGCCTATCGTGCCGGGGCATTGTCGTTCAACACGTTCCGCGCATCGTTGGCACCGGCGGGCAGCACTCAGGCCGATCTCGAAGCGCTCGGCGTCGTCAACCAATTCGCTCCAGAGTTCACGAACAATTACGAACTCGCCTTCCGGTCTGAATGGCTCGACGGAGATTTGATCGTCAACGCGAACGCGTACTACATCGACTACACCGATCAGCAGATACTTGTTCAGCTGTCCGGAAATCCCCTCGACACAATCACCGAGAATGCCGGTGCATCTCGTCTGCAAGGTTTCGAACTTGAAACGACGATGCGTCCGACTGATGGCCTGAGCCTATTTTTCAACCTCGGCGTCACGGACACCAAATACACTGATGGTGCTGGCGTGGCTGGCGGCGACATTACGGGTTTCGAATTTACCTATGCGCCCGACGTAACGGTCGGTTTCGGTGGCCGTTATGAGCATGAGAGTGGCTTCTTCGCGAATCTCCGCACGCGCCTTACGGCTGGCAGCTTCACCAGCTTCACCGACATAAATGAAGATGCCAGCGAAGCGCTGCTAGCAACGGGCCAAGCGCCTCTCCCAACTCGGCAGGACCCAAGCGGATTCAACGATGACGCCTTTACGGTCGACTTGGCGCTTGGCTGGGAAGGAGAGTATTTCTCGGTTGAAGTGTTCGCGCGAAACCTGCTGGACGAAGAATACCTGACGTTCGACGTCATCAACGATCTCAATGACCCGCTTAATCCAAACTCGGGATTCATTCCTAATCTGGACACGACGGCCATTGCAGGTGCGCCGCAACAGTTTGGTGTGCGGATCCAGGGCGGTTTCTGAGGCTCGCCGTCATGGATCTGCTCGCCATCACCGCCTTGCTCTACCTGTCATCGGTCAGTTTCTTTCACGCCGGTAAAAAGCGCACCGCAATTACGCGCGTGAAAGAGTCGATTGCTGTTCGACGGGCGCTACTCCTTGTTGCGTGGGCAGGCGTCATCGTTGCTTTGGCGCTGATCGTATCACGCAAAGGCTTTGAGGTCGGGATACCCCTTTGGCTAGGAGCGTGGATTATCGCTGCCGTCGCTAGTGTCTTCCTCGAAGCGCTCTGGAAACGAGCGCACCTTCCCAGCGCGGCAGTCGGCGCTGCCATCTTTGCCGTAACGGTCGCAATCGTCCCTTGGGGAGCGAGTATATGAGTCCGGTCGTCATGGGAATTCTTGGAACTCTATTCCTCGGCATCTGTTACGGCACGTGGCGCAACCCGCGGCTGTGGAGCGCCTTGTTCTGGTCTTTTGTCGCGACCTTCATGATTACCGCCGCGATCGTGATGGCGTTTCCGGCTGACTTTGCGCAGAAAGTCTTTGCACTTACCATTGTCATGCCGCTCGTCTGGGTCGGCTTCCAGTTCTGGCTATATTGGAATCCGGGACGTTGGACTGTGACCCTTTATCTGTTAGGAATAAGTCTCATTAGCGGCTTGATTGTTGCATTCAGCCCCTCCCCTGTTTGACCTTGCTCGAGTGAACTATGGCCAATCGCGAACGTCAAATCCGCATTTATGATCTGCACAGCTGGACAGGTGTTGCGCTCGGCATAATCATGTTCTTTGTCTGCTTTACTGGCAGCCTGGCCCTGTTTCACCATGAGTTCGAGCCTTGGGAAGACGAGTTGCGGCGCGGCGAGATTACCTCAAGTCCAGTGCCGATCCACGACAAAGTCGGCGAGATCGTCGAGCGGCATTCGGGTGAGTTCGAGCCCAACTTTGTGAATGTGTCGCTGCCTCACGGAGAACATGGCCACTACGATGTGTTTGTGGGTGGCCCCGATGCCGACGGCGAATTCCAGAATGTCGAGGCGAGAATATCTGCGACCACTGGCGAGGAGCTAGCGTTCCGCGAAGAAGGTGCCAACCGGCTACTCTATGACCTGCACCGTGACCTAGCTTGGCCCGATGCGCTTGGCGGGCGCCAGGTGGGTCGCATCCTTGTGGGATTGGTGGGGATTGCCTTCCTGTTATTGATCCTCACCGGGATTGTGTCGCACACGAAGATCACCAAAGAGCTTTTCACTCTTCGCTATCTCAAATCGGTTCGCCTGAAATGGCAGGACAGCCACAAGGTGATGGGCCTTTGGACTTCGCCTTTTGCCGCAATGATTGCTTTGACTGGCGCGTTCCTTGGGGTGATCGCCTTGCTTCTTCCATTGCTGGCGTTTGTGACAATGAAAGGCGATCAGGAAGCACTGATTGCGGAGCTTGGGCTTGAGCAGCCAGCGCGTGCGGAGATTTCGGCACCCATGATCCCGATGGACCAAATCGGCCCCCGCGTGCATCCGGAAACTGGCAACCCCGTGAACTTCATCCGATACACCAATTGGGGAGATCAGAACGCTCAGGCTGTGCTGAACTACAAGGCAGAACAGCGGCTGCTCTACTCAGATGCGATCACCGTCAGCGCGGTTACCGGCGAAATCGTACCTGGTCAGGAAATTCTTCTGAACAACGGTCCGTTCGCCTACATCCTCGCAACGTTCTCGCCGCTCCATTACGGCACTTATGGCGGCATCGTTCTGAAGCTTATTTACTTCGTGCTGGGTATGGGGCTTGCAGTCATGTCGGCGCTTGGATCGATGATGTGGATCGAGCGACGCAGACATGGCGGTGAAGGCAACAAGAGCGACCGCTTCTATGCTATTCTGAGCGCCATTAATACCGGCGTCTGTGCCGGACTGCCTGCTGCTGCTGTCGCAGTTCTTGCGTTTGACAAGGTCTATTGGGGGGCAGAGGCCGCGCGGTATACTTCGATGGTATGGTTCTTGTTCGGCGCATGGCTTTTAGCTGCAATCTTTGGTTTCATGCGCGGCAATGACTACAAGGCCAACCGCGAATTGCTTGCGGTGACAGGGTTCGGGTTGGTGGCCCTTGCTCCACTGAACTGGATCGTGACCGGCGACGTTATGTGGAGCAACTTTAGCACTGGCGCTGCCGGCTCTGCCTGGTTTGACCTCGCATTTATCCTGCTCGGCAGCTCGGCGGTATTCATTGCAGCTAAACTTCCGGCAGAACGTCCGGTCGACAAAAGACGTCAGAAGAAGGCGGAAGCTGCGTTGGATAGCGACGCCGAGTTGCAACCCGCCGAATAGATTTCAAACCTTAACGGTAGACTCTTTCGGTCTGGCTGGCACCCATTGCCGGCCTGGCCGGCTTGTTCGCATCACCCGTGCCGTTGGTCGGAAAACAGCTTGTAAGCACAGGCGCTTGAGCGTATTTGCAAATAAGAATGATTCGCAAATAGAGCTTTTTATGCCTCTCTCACACCTTCGTCTTTGCTCGCTTGCCTTGCTTGTGTCCGTCTCAACGGGTGCACTTGCGCAGGCCGGACCTTCGAGTCTTTCCGAAGCCACTGAGGCAGACGAGGATACGCCAGTTATCCTTGTGACTGCACGCCAGAATCAGGAGATTAGCGATCTCCCGCGTGCTGCGCTCGTGATCAAGGGCGACGTGCTGAGCGACTTCAATGCTCGCACGACGAGCGTGCAAGAATTGATTGGCTTCAACATTCCCGGCCTCGGCGCCCCGGTGACCGAAGGTTCGGCCGCTTCGCTTACATTGCGTGGGCGCGCGCCTCTCTACCTCATCGACGGCGTACCGATCGCCCCGAACACCAATTTCAGTCGGTTTCTCGACAAGTTCGATCCGCTTACTCTCGGCCGTACCGAAGTAGTCTACGGCCCAACCTCGCTGTATGGAGCCGGGGCTTCGGGCGGTGTCATTCAGTTCTTCACACGCGACCCCGTCGATGACGGCATCCAGATCGAAGCCGGTACGCAGGTGCAGGCATTCGTCCCCAGCGACAACGCCTTCGATAGCGATGGCATCTCGATCAAAGGCAATCTCGCGGTAAACGGAGAGATAGCCGAAGGAGTGCGGGCATTCGTCTATGGCAGCTATGAGGACAGGAATGGGAACTTCAGTTCCGACGGAAAACTGCTGACCGGGCGTAGCAACTTCGTCAACGACTACACTCTATTCGGCAAGCTGGAGGTTGATCTTGGATCCACTTCCACGCTGACGGCGACGGCCAACTATACCGAGCTAGAATCGGCTGATCGGCAGTTCGAGCTTTCCGAAGCTGATACCGACGGCGACGGCATCGTTGTGGCTGAAGAGGCCGCCTTCCCTTTCACCTATGCCAATCCACCGACCAACAACTTTCTTTATACGAGCCTTGCCTATCGCAATGGCGATCTCGCTGGGGGCAGCCTGTCGTTGCTCGGTTACTACAGCGAGAGTGAGTTCCTGAACCCGGGCAGCGATGTTCGCGCGCTTCGCCAGCCGACGGGGCCATTCCCGGCCGCTTGGCCCGGATTATGGCAAACCGGCGCAATTACCGAAGAGTATGGCGTGCGCGGCGAGTACACCCGCGAGTTTGGCGATCGTTTGTCAGTCACAATCGGCGGCGATTACAATCATGCCGATAGCACCAGCCTTCTTCCGATCTCCAGTGAAGCCGATTTTGACCAGACCGGCTTTTTCGATGCCGTTCGGCAGGATATCCAGCGTCCGCCATTTGCGATCGACAGCCTCGGTCTGTTCATGCAGGGCTCGCTCGACCTGACAGACAGTATCACACTCAATGGCGGCATCCGTTGGGACAACTTCGAATATGAGATCGTCGGACCATACGATATCGTGTTCTTCTTCTTCCAGCCCCCAGGTGAGCGTCCGGGTGGTTCGGGTGAGGCGAATGATTTCTCGTTCAACGGCGGGATCGTGTTTGACGTTGCGGACGACGTCAGCTTCTTCGCGAATTACTCGGAAGGGTTTACGCTCCCCTCGATCGGCTTTCTTGCAAATAATGTCGCTCCCGGGGTGGAGATCTCGGACTCTGGCGTTATCCAGCCGGTTTTCACAACCAGCTACGAGGGCGGAATTCGGGCGCAGTTCGGACGTCTCGCTTTGCAGGGTGCAGCATACTATTCTGAAGGCAACTTCAACACGGCTCTGGGCGTCGATCCAAATACGGGTTTGATCAACCGCGGCCAGGCACCGAGCGAAGTCTATGGCTTCGAATTTTCGGGGCAGGCGCAAATCACCGATGCATTCCGGTTTGAGGCGGCCATCGCCTACATCGAAGGAAAGGTGGATACCCAGAACAACGGCAATTTCACCGACATCACCACACAAGACGTCCCGCCGGTCAAGATCCAATTCCGCCCGGTCTGGGAGTTTGCTCCGCAAACCCGGTTGTTTGGACAATTGTTCTTCACCGGCGACCGCAAGGCAGCCTTCCTCGACGGCAACGATCCATTTCCTGCGGAAGCCTACACGCAAGTCGATCTGGGCGTGAGCACGGTCGTCGACTGGGGTGGTATCGGAGAAGGCGATGTAAGCCTGCAAGTTACCAACCTGCTCAACACATCGGAGTTGCGTCCGGGCGAAGCAACGTTCCTGGCGGGTCGCAGGAGGCCCAGTCCAGGAAGATCAATAACCTTGAGTTACCAACATCGCTTCTGAGCATGCTTCTCTCCCTGCTCAAGCGATCTCCGGGCTGGACCGGTATGTTCGTCTTCCGGTTCAGCCCACCCTTTTGGAGCTAGGCCTCTCGCCGAAAGTGAAAATTCGATGGACCAAGAATTCTGGCAAGAACGTTGGCGTACGAACAGGATCGCGTTTCACGAGAAGAAGCCGCATCAGTTTCTGCGCGAACACCTGAAGAGCCTTGACCTTCGCAAAGGCGATACCGTTTTCGTCCCACTATGCGGGAAGTCCTGCGACATTGACTGGCTGCTATCGCAAGGCCTCCAAGTTGTTGGCATCGAGCTCAATCAGCAGGCGATCGAATCGGTCTTTGATAGGCTCGAACTTGCACCAAGGCTCAGTGAGCTCGGAAACTTGTTTAGGTATGAGGCCGGGGGTCTGGTCCTGTACCTCGGAGACTTCTTCGATCTGAGCGCCGAGCAGATCGGAAAAGTTCACGCGACATACGATCGCGCTGCCCTGGTCGCTCTGCCCGAAGACATGCGCCCCCGCTATGCCGATCATCTTGCCTCCATAACGGAGCGCGCACCGCAGCTGACAATCGCCTACAGCTACGATCAGAAGCAAACGCCAGGTCCTCCATTCTCGGTCCCAGCTCGAAAGATCAAGCGCCTCTATGCGGATGCCTATCATTGCGTCCCATTAGACAGCAGGCTCATACAAGGGCCATTGGCGACACGATGTTCAGGAGAGGAAAACGCCTTGCTACTGGTGCCAAACTGTTGAGGCTGCGGCTTTGTTCGGCTGGCAGTTCGCTCTTTGCTCCGAGTGTGCCTCAACCCGGCGTCACATTGCCACAGGGGGCAGCGGAGCACGAACCAGAGCTTATACAGGCGAGACGGAATCTTTAAAGAATATGCATCGCGCCGATGGGCTTCGTCGAGGCAACTGTTGAGCCTATCATCTCTGGCCATCGACAAAGATTGTTATCCTCCCCAACGCACTGCTAGGAAAGCTGCCATGTCAGACTTTGTGAAATCCTTTGAAGAGCTATGCGACGAAAGCAATATGAGGATGACCACGCAGCGCAGAGTCATCATTGGCTGCCTGGCGACAAGCACAGATCACCCTACCATCGAGCAGCTCCATGCAAAGGTGCAGTCGAAAGACAAAAACATATCGGTAGCAACCGTCTACCGGACAATGAATATGCTCGAAGAACTGGGTCTCATTGATCGCCATGATTTTGGGGGAAGCAAGGCACGCTACGAGCCATCGCCAGATGCACACCATGATCACCTGATTGATGTAACGACCGGCAAGGTCATAGAGTTTGTGGATCCAGAAATCGAACAGTTGCAAAAGGCGATCGCTGAACGATTGGGTTACCGCTTGGTGGATCACAGGCTCGAGTTGTACGCCGTGCCGAAAGATTAGAGCTATTGCCTTTTTGTCGAGCGCATCATCGCAGGTGTTTTCGAAAGCTGTGAGCGAGCGACGCAACGAGAGGAGCGAGCTGGCAGTGCCCTCAATGGCAGTTCTGCCGCTACGGAAAGAGCGGTGACTCGGCCCCCCATTTGGGCGTCAGCGCACCGGTGCGTGACTTGTAGCGCTCGTACTCGTCGCCAAATGTCTCGACCATCATCGCTTCCTCTTTCGGCAGGCGCGTTACGAAGAGAAGTCCAAACGCGAGAATGGCAAGAGGCCCCGCGAACCAATTCTGGAACAACAGCGGTTGGGCAATGATCATTAGCCAGATGGCGCTGTACATTGGATGCCTAATACGAGCGTACACACCGTTCGTGACGAGCTTATGCCCCTCGCCGATTTGAAGGCTTGCCGACCATTGCCGTCCCAGATCGGCATGGCTGCGCCAGAACAGCCAGAGGCCGAACAGATAGAGAGCTACGCCCACAAGAGCGAGCGTCTCCGGCAAGCTATAGTCGAAACGGTCTAGCAACGGCGTCGCAAGCCGAAGCATAGGAAGCACGACCATCGTGAGAAACACGCCATACATGATAACGAGATCGGCCCGATCCGCCGCATCACGCGCCACGGTGACGCTACCCACCCTGTGCGCAAACGGCACTCGGACCAGGAGTTGCCCGGTCAACAGAATAACGCCGGCGACGAACGGCCAACGCGGGTCGAGTTCGGTCCGCCAGAGATAAATCGCCAAGCCTGCGGTGAGGATAGTGAGCGGAGTCCAGGGAATCTTTGACTTGACTGCGCCAATAATTCCCCGCGCTGGTTTGCCCTTAGCGGTATTCGGTTGGAGCTCGCTCACCTCTTACACTCGCCAGCCGTCCGCGCGAGGTGAGTCATCAATCGCCGAGCCGCAACCCATATTGCCTCTCGCGATGCCGCCGGAACCATATCCACGATAAATGCATCGAAGGTCTTCCTTTCGTCCTTCGCTGCCGCTGTGGTCAAGTCGAGCAGGAGCATTTCGTCATAGCTGCATTGGTATCGGCACGGCGCGTTGAAGGCGAACGGTTCAGGCCAACCTCGATCAATCTCATCCGAAAGGACATGAAAGGGCCTTATGGCGTCAAGGCTATGAAGATGCCGCAGAAGCTGAGTGGGGCAATAGTTTCCGCAACGCCGGGCAATACACATGTACCGCCACGCCCGAACCATGCGCGCTTGCACTTCCGGAATACAGCGAAGATCCGGTGTACTGGTGAGCACGGAAAGGTCTGCTGCCATTGGATCGGTACTCGCCAATCGTTGGTGGTGGAACAAGGTAGGGTATCGTGAACTGCCTGACCAACAGTACGCTAATGCGAGGCAGTTGCAAGAAAATTCTCTTAAAAGAGCATGCCCATTGTGGCTGCGGCCATGAGAGCTCCAATCTCTAAATCAATAAGCAGCCTCACTGCATCTCCGGCGGGGCTTGGCGGCAAAGCAATCGCTTTCCCACAACCGCGCTGGCGCACGTTTTGCATAGCCATCGCCCGGCGCGAAAGTCTGCGATTTATTCGCAATAACATGCTTCCTTTTATTGACTCTCATTCTCAATAAGAGCAAAGGCTGAGTTTGACAGCTTACCGTTCTTTCAAGAGGGATCATCTTCCGTGACAACTTCGCTCAAAATCACCGCTGGTAGCGCGCTCGGCTTCGCACTGGTATTCGCGGGCGCTCAACCGGCACTCGCCAACGAAGCATCGTCCGAACAGGCTTCACCAGATGACGAAGGCCGGATCACTGTCACCGCAACGCGCACACCGGTGCTTGTCGAGGAAGCCCCGGCGACCATCACAATCATCGATGCGGAGGAAATCGCAGACCAGCTTGCGACAGATGTACGCGACCTGGTTCGGTTCGAACCGGGGGTTACGGTGCGCCGTGCTCCTGCTCGCTTTGGCGCTGCGCTAAGCACCACAGGGCGTGCCCGAAATGAAGATTTCGTAATCCGCGGGATCGGCGGCAATCGCGTTCTGATCCAGGTTGACGGAATTCGATCGCCCCAGGGATTCAGCTTTGGCGCGCAGGATGCGGGTCGTGGCGGATACACCGATGTAAGTCTGGTCAAGTCGGTCGAAATCCTGCGTGGCCCATCCTCTGCACTCTACGGCAGCGATGGTCTTGCGGGTGCCATCAGCTTCACGACCTCGGACCCGGTCGACCTATTGGGGGCTGACACCTTTGGTGGATTTGTGCGTGGTCACTACTCGAGCGAGGACAACGAGTTCGCAGAGACTGCTGTGCTTGCTGCCCAAGGCAGCAATGTGTCGGGCATGATCGCTTACACTCGCCGTGACTTTAACGAGTTGGAAAACCAGGCCGAGACCGGCGGCACGGGATCGTCGCGGACAATCCCCAATCCTCAAGACGGAGAATCCAACGCAGTGCTCGGCAAACTCGTCTGGAACAACGGTGAGCATCGTCTCCGTTTGACCGGCGAATGGATCGAAACCGAAGTATTCACGAATGTTCTCACCGGCCTTGGCCCGGTCTTCTTTGGTCCGCCGATACCCGGAACCCAAGCTTGGGATGTGACGCGCCTGGAGGCGAATGATTCGACCGAGCGCGTGCGTGGTTCGCTCGACTGGACCTACACCGGCGAAGATGACGATTTCATCGAGTACGCGTTCGTCACGGCTTACTATCAAAACGGCGAGGACAATCAATTTGCCGAGGAAGATCGCGACCCGGCCGCTGATCGCACGCGTCTGAACACCTTCGAGAACGAGGTTTATGGCTTCGCCGCCGAAGCGCGCAGTACATTCGTTACTGCCGGATTGAGCCACACGATGGCCATCGGCGGTGACGTCAGCTGGACGAGGCAAGAAGGCCTGCGCGACGGAACGGTTCCTCCGTTTGGCGAAGTGTTCCCGACAAGAGCCTTCCCCGCAACCGATTACACTTTGGGCGGAATCTTTCTTGCCGACGAGATTGCGATTGGTGGGGGAGCTCTGACCCTATTCCCGGCGGTCCGGTTCGATTTTTACGATCTCAATCCAACCGATGATCCGCTCCTGCCAACATTCGCAGGCAGCGACCAAAGTGATAGCCGCGTTTCGCCCAAGGTCGGCGCAACGTTAAAGCTTGCGAATGACTTGCTTCTGTTCGCCAATTACGCGCAGGGCTTCCTTGCTCCAACGCCGAGCCAGGTGAACAACTTTTTCGAAAACCTGGCCTTCGGCTACACTTCTGCTCCCAATCCCGACCTTGGACCGGAAACAAGCGAAAGCTGGGAGGTCGGCGCGCGCTACGTCGGAGATATTTTCTCGCTGCAAGTCGTCGGTTTTCAGGGGGACTATGACGATTTCATCAGCCAGCAGGTCGTTGGCGGATCCTTTACTCCCCAAGATCCTGCCGTATTCCAGTTCGTGAACTTCACCGAGGTCGAAATCGATGGTTTCGAGGTGAAGGCGTCGATGAACCTCGACAATGGGATCAGCGCACGCCTCGCAATTGCCTATGCCAACGGTGATATCATCAATGCGGATGGCAGCAAGACGCCGCTCGATACGGTCGATCCGTTCAATCTTGTTGCTGGTCTCGGCTACCGTGATCCGCAAGGGCGTTTCGGCGCAGAACTGATCCTGACGCATAATGGCCGGAAGGATGCAAACGAAGTCGAGCGCGCGCCCGATGGGACCGACCTCTTCATTCGTCCCGACCAATCAACCATCTTCGACCTCACCGCATTCGTGGAAGTCACCGATGCGCTCAAGCTGCGGGCGGGGCTGTTCAACCTCTTCGACGAGAAATACGCGGTGTGGTCGGACGTGCGCGGGCTGAGCGTCGACAACGCGGCCATATTTGACGCCTTCACCCGGCCGGGACGCAATGTTAGTGTCTCAGCCAGTTTTCAATTCTGATTCTCATTACCATTTCAGGAACCGAGAAATGCTGAAATCCATCAACACCGCACTTGTGACAAGCCTCACCGCTCTTTCACTCGTGGCAAGCCCGGCTATTGCGAACCAGAGCGAGGAAGCGCCTGTAGCGGCCGCCGAAAGCGCAAACTTCGAACGCGATCGCCAAGCGATCCTGGCCATGGCCGGCGACTACAAGGTAGAGTTCAAGTTCACCGAAACGGTTGCGTTCGATGATGGCTATGAGCCTAAAGAGCCCTACCTTTCCGGAGGCTACGAAATTGTTCGCGTTATCGAGGACCGCGGCGATTTCATCAGCTTGCAGCATATTCTGGTTGTCGGCGGTGAGGAAAAATTCCCGATCAAGCATTGGCGACAGGATTGGCGATACGAACCGGAACAGGTTCTCACTTTCATCGGCGGGAATGCCTGGCAAATGCGCGCGGTTGACGAAAGCGACCGGTCGGGCGCCTGGTCCCAAACTGTCTATCAGGTCGACGATTCACCGCGATACGGGGCAGTTGGCACCTGGAGCCATGAAAACGGTGTGTCGGAGTGGGAACCACCTGCCGAGTGGCGTCCGCTCCCCCGTCGCGACATGACCAAGCGCGATGACTACCACGCCATGGTCGCGATGAATCGTCATGCCCTGACGCCAGACGGCTGGGTACACGAGCAAGACAATTCCAAACTGGCGCTCGATGGAGAAGCGCGGGTGCTCGTACGGGAAATCGGCGTGAACACTTACGTTCGCAACTCCGAATTTCGGACCGAGGTGGGCGACGAGTACTGGTCAAAGACGGCGGAATACTGGGCCGGTGTCCGCGATATCTGGAACACAATGGAAGCTAGCGGGCAACCGTTTGCTCTTGTCCAGAAAGGCGAACCCGAGCGGCTCTACATGGCACTGCTCGGCTTGGCGAGCGATGTTGCAAAAGAGGAACGGACTTCGCAAGACGCTATTGAGGAAGCGTCGGCTGTGATTGCCAAAGAGACGACGACCGAACTTCTCCCGCTGCAATCACGCTTACGCGAGCGCACCGCAAAGGCTGAGTACTGATCGGGCTGATGGGACCGGCCGCCAGCTACGGAGTGTCGGTCCCTTTGCCCACCAACTTACATGGATACGCGCCACTTAGTGCGCGAGGACGTATGGCGTATCCAGGCCATACGCCGCCTGAATCCGCGACGGTTCCAGCACCTCGTTGGGCGTACCATCTGCAAAGATCTCTCCGCCTCGGAATAGAATGACCTGGTCCGCATGTTTATGCACCAAGTGCAAATCGTGCAGGACCGCCACAACACCCCAGCCATTCCGCGCGAGCTTCGACAAGAGGGCAAGAAGCGCAATCTGGTGCTTGAGATCGAGAGCGGAAGTTGGCTCGTCGAGGAGCAGCCAGCGTGTATCGCCTTGCTCATTTTGGTCCCACACCTGTGCCAACGCTCTCGCTATATTCACTCGCTGTCGCTCTCCTCCTGACAAAGTGAGGTAGTTTCGCGCACCAAGCTCGCCCACTTCCATTGCAGCCATTGCGTCGGCGACGATCTCGCTGTCTCTGCGCTTTCCTGTGACGCCGGTCCAAGGTGTGCGGCCCATTTCAACCACCTCGTGGACGTGAAAGGGAAAACTGAGCGGAGAATTCTGGGCGACGACCGCTCTACGACGCGCCAGGTCGAGCGAGTTGAAGCTAGCAATTGCTCGTCCATCTAGCGAGACGGATCCGCGATCTGTTCGCAGGGCTCCTGATAACAATGACAAAGCGGTGGTTTTGCCAGCACCATTTGGTCCGCACAATGCGGTGAACCGTCCGGCCTGGCATGCCAATGTCGCGTCATTCAGGATCGCGGTGCCCGCCCGGATCACGCTCGCTCGCTCAAGCCGCAGGGTCATCCCAGAACGCTCCGGCGTTTGTCGCGTAGCAGCAACCAGAAGAAGAATGGCGCGCCGATCGCCGCTGTAACAACACCCAACGGAAGTTCGGCGGGGCTGACTGACATGCGCGCGGCTATATCAGCGAACAGCACAAGTGCTGCGCCGAGGAAACAAGATCCGGGCAAAACATAGCGATGGTCAGGGCCTGTCATCAGCCGCACCAAGTGCGGCACGACAAGTCCGACGAAGTTCACAATGCCGCACACCGCGGTCGCCGCACCCACACCCAGAGCAGTGCCGATCGCGGCGAGCCGCTTTGCTTTTTCAACATCGACACCCAATGCCTTGGCATCGTCCTCGCCCAGCAAGAGCGCATTCAAAGGGCGTTGCAGCGCAAGCAGCATCGCGAGCGCAACAATGATACCAAGCGAAGCGGGCAAAACCCGCACCCAGGTCGAACCGCCAAGGCTGCCGAGGGTCCAGAAGGTTAGGTCCCGCAGCTGCGCTTCGTCAGCCAGAAATGTGAGATAACCTATCCCTGAGAAGGCCAAGGCGTTCGCCGCTACGCCGGCCAGTAGCATCGTGGCCACCACGACCCGACCATCCACCATCGACAGCGTGTAGATCGCGATCACTGTTATCAGCGAACCGGCAAAGGCAGCGATGGGCAGAGCGAAAGAACCGAGCGCGGCAGTGATACCAGCAAGCGTCGCTCCACCGAGGACGATGACCGCCACGGCCGCCAGCGCGCCGCCTGCAGAAACTCCAATCAGTCCCGGATCGGCTAACGGATTTCGGAAAAAGCCTTGCATGGCCGCACCCGCACCACCCAGCGCTGCACCCGCGAGAGCGCCAAGCAATGCACGCGGGCCGCGGATGTTTTCAACCACTCCGATTTCGACCCTGCTCAAACCATCGGTGGTATCGAAGCCGACAGCGCCAAGAGTGATGCGGAAGACTTCGATCACTCCGATATCGAGTGGGCCAAGCACAACCGATGCGACCACGCCGACCAAGGTGAGCACAGCGCAGACAGCAACAGTAAGTTGCCCACGACGCTGCCGCGAAGTTTGGAGTTCCGTTGCGATCGTTACTTGCTTCGAAATTGGGTTTGCGTCAGTCGCCACTGGACTGTGGTACCTGGGGAGCGGGTTCGAATGCCTGACGGCCTTCATTGATTGCCTTGGCAAGTTCCAAGGCAGCTTCCGCCGTTCGCGGACCGAATTGCATGATGCTTACCGAGTCGACGAGGAAGACACGGTCGCGGGCGACGGCATCGGTCAGTGCGATCGCCTGGTTCGATTTCATGCCATCGAAGCCGCCGTTCTCGAAAGCGTCGTGAGTCATAACGAGGATCAGGTCAGGGTTTGCCGCGACGGCAGCTTCCGAAGAGATCGGGGTGTATCCTGTTTGGCTGGCGAAGAGGTTTGTACCCCCGAGCAGTTCGATTGCGCCATGCGCGGCCGTCTCGGTGCCTGCTGCCTGTGGCACACCGTCACGCAGGGTTGTGAAGAAAAGTGCGCGCGGCGGATTCTCGAACTTCGCAATCTCTTCCCTTGCTGCACTCCAATCACGCTCAATCTCCGCGATCAGTTTCTCACCTGCCTCTTCTTCGCCAACGGCTTCTGCTACACGCCGAACCTTGCCGACGATGCCATCGATCGAATAGACTGCCGGCATCTCGATGATATCGACGCCGATTGTACGAAGCTGCTCAAGCGCTTCCTCAGGGCCGGCTGCGCCACTGATCAAAATGAGGTCGGGCTCTGTCGCGAGAACACCCTCTGCCGATAGCCTCCTGACATAGCCCACCTTCTCCGTTTCCAGCGCCGCTTTCGGATAGACACTGGTCGAATCGGTCGCGACGAGGCGATCACCAGCGCCAAGCGCGAAGACGATTTCGGTCACATCACCGCCCACTGTCACGATCCGCTCGGCTTTCTGTTCTGGCGCTTCGCTTGCGCACGCGGCAAGCAGGAAGCAGAAAATTAGGCCGAACTTTTTCAGCATGGGTTTTGTGTCCTTTGAGTTCGCGTGTGAAATGCCATAATTAATAACGACTCGCAATAGCTTCTAGCAATCCGAACGGAGTTAAGGAATGTACATCGCCATGAACCGCTTCAAGATCACGCCAGGGCATGAAGACGATTTCGAGAGTGTCTGGCGCAACAGGGACTCACACCTGCGCGACGTGCCAGGTTTCAAGCAATTCAAACTGCTTCGCGGGCCGAGCGGAAAAGAGCACACTCTGTTTGCTTCGCACAGCATCTGGGAATCGGAAGAGACCTTCGTCGCCTGGACCAAATCCGAAGCGTTCCGCTCCGCCCACGCGAACGCCGGCGATAATCGCGAGATGTATCTCGGCCACCCCCAGTTCGAGGGTTTTCAGGTTGTGATCGACAGTGATCGATAGCACCGACCTTCATCAACGCTCTTTTCGTGAAGATTGGTGTTAATGCAATTGACTCGCAGAAGCGATAAAGGCATGGCGACCCTTCAATTTCTAAGGGATCGACCATTGCCGATAAATTTCGCTTCATCATTCAAACTAGCATTGCTCGCGTCGACTTGTGCGGCAGCACCGGCATTCGCACAGGATAGCGACGCCGATACCTCCGATGAAAATGTCATCATCGTTACCGGTGAGGTATCAACGTTCGGCGCAACCAAATCGGATGCTCCGATCGCAGAAACGCCTCGTTCGGTGTCGGTTGTTACGTCTGATGACTTTGCAGATCGCGGTGCGCTCTCACTCAGCAACACCCTCAACTACACGGCCGGTGTGACAAGCAACGCATTCGGCCTTTCCACTCGCGGCGACTTTGCGTCAATACGGGGGCTCGATGCACCCGAGTATCAGGACAACCTGCAGGTCCAGTTCGGATTCTACAACAATGCGCGCGTAGATGTTTATACGCTGGAGCAGGTCGAAGTGCTGAAGGGCCCCGCGTCCGTTCTGTACGGTCAGGCGGCTCCCGGCGGCATCGTAAGCACCGTTTCCAAGATTGCGGGGCCGGACAGGCTCGACAAAGAACTGCTTATTTCCATCGGCAACTTTGACCGATACCAAGGCTCGCTGGACATGGGCTTCGACCTTAGCGGTGACGGCACGGTCACTGGCCGGATGGTCGCCATAGTACGCGATAGCGGCACCGAGATCGACTTCGTAAATGACGACGCCATTGTTATTGCACCGTCGCTAAGCTTCGATAACGGACGTACAGCGCTCACTGCGCTGCTCAACTACACCGAACGCGATGGCGACACGGATGCGCAGTTTCTCCCTCTCTATGTGACGGCTTGCCAATCGGACGATGTCACCTTCTCCGATCCAAACTTCTGCGCAGGAGCTCCGACTGAAGGAATTGATCCGTCGACATATGTCGGAGACCCCGGCTTCAATCGCTACGACACCGAGGCGTTCACCGCCACCCTGTTCGCCACGCACGAATTCAGCAATGCAATCCGGTTTGAGGGAACCGCCCGGTATCGCGACAACGATGCGATTTACCAGCAGGCATGGGCGTCGTTTCTTGGCGACGGAAACCCGCGTGTTCTGCCAAACGGTACACTTGTTGGGCGCAGCATCTTCGGAGGCCCAGCGGGTTCGACCCAGTTTGCATTCGACGCCCGATTGCGCGCC
>JBCBMN010000035.1:0-20815 GCA_039822745.1 Pseudomonadota bacterium
CTCGCCATACTTGACCGTCGTGTCCCAGAACAGGTCCGGGCACAGGATCGCGCCTTCCCGTCCCCACGCCAGCGAAATGGCGCACAGGATCTCGGTCGATCCGCTGCCGACCACGACCTGCTTCACATCCACATTGTGCCGCTCGGCGATCATGTAATGCAGCTTTTCGAGCGCGCGGTCGGTGTAGTAACAGCCCATCTTGGCGTTCTCGGTGATCGCCTTGATCGCGCTTGGCGACGGGCCATACGGGTTTTCGTTGCGGCTCAGGAGCGCGGTGCCGTTGGTCGGGCCGAAATCGGGCGAGGCGGCCGCATCGGCCACCCCCATCGCCGACGCCGCGCTGATCGGAACAGAGCTCAATCCTGTGGCTAGCCCCGCGCCCGCTAAGAAATTCCGGCGATTGGTCGACATTCGTACGGCTCCTTCGATTTAACTTAAGCTCTTCCCGATCATGGTGACGCCCACTGTGATGAGGTACGCGCCGAACACGCGGCGCAGAATCTCGGGCGGCAATTTGTGCGCGGTGGCGACGCCCATCGGCGCGAACACCACCGAGGTGGCGATAATGGCGAGGGCTGCGGGAATGTTAACGTAGCCGACCGACCCCCAGGGCAGGCCCGGCTGTCCCAAGCCGATCAGCATGAAGCCGAGTGTGGCCGGGATGGCGATGATCGCGCCCATGCCCGACGCCGTGCCGATGGCGCGGTGGATCGGCGCGCCGCATATCGTCATCGTGAGGGTGGTGATGGTGCCGCCGCCAATACCCAGCAGGGCCGAGAACGCGCCCAGTCCTCCGGCCATGCCAGCGCGCGGGACGCCGGTGGGCATCCCTGCAAACACGGGCTGGCCAGAGCGCGCGGGCAACAAAAAGTAGATCGCAAAGCCGATAACCCCCACACCGAAGATCAGCGCCAACTGGCCGCCCGATACAAGATCGGCGATGACTGTGCCCAGCGCCGTGCCTAGCACGACCCAGACGGCCCAACTTTTCAGAACCTCAAAGTCGACCGCGTCGCGCTTGGCGTGGCTTTGCGTGGCGCGGATCGAGGTGAAGATGATGGTCGCCAGCGATGTGCCCACCGCGACGTGCGCGCTTTCGTCGCTGCCAAGGCCGAGAACGGGGAAGAGCATCACCAAGGCCGGGACGACCACAAAGCCGCCACCGATGCCAAACAGCCCGCCTGCAAAACCGGCGGCGGCCCCAGCCAGCAACAACAGCGGCAGGGCAAAAGTGAGGTAGGAGAGATCGCTCACTTGGTAATAATACCCGCGAAGCCGGATTCGCCAAGCGTTTTGTTGCACCGCAAAAAAGCGCTGAAATGGGCGGCCGCCCAGGCGCGGTAACACCGTGCGACCCGAAACCGCGGCGATCCGCGCAACGCTCGATCCTTTCCCAGCCGAGCGCGTTAGCGTAATAATATTACTTATCTAACTGGATTTATTGATCTTTCCTTAGACAAAATGGTCAATTTCACGTAACAGAGTCGCGGTGGGGTCATACAGGGGAAGAAACATGACAAAACTGCGTTATCTCTCGAGTGCTGGCCTGATCGGACTTGCTGCAGGCCTCGCGTCCGCGCCTGTGAGCGCGTCCGGCGGGACCGTCGAAGAGGGTCCGGAAATCTCACTGGAAGCTCAAGGCAATTTCCAAGGCTTCACCATCTCTGCACCGCAAACGGCGATGGAAACTCCCACGGTTTCGCAGCTTCCCGATTTCACTGTCCGACGGTCGCTCGACGCGGTGCCAGTCCCGCCTTCGCCAGAGATCATCGCGCGCGACGATGTGGGCTTGGATGGCTCGGTTGATGCCAACAACACCCAACCTTCGGTCGTGCAGATGTTCATTCAGAACAACGAAGACGGCGGCATTTTCTTCAACTGCACCGGCACGATCATCAATCCGCGCACCGTTTTGACAGCCGCGCACTGCCTCAACAGCGCGTCTTCCGAAAGCTACGGCACGCCCGACGCTGCGCCCAGCTCCGTTCTGGTTGCGAGCGGCGTCGACACAAGCGTTCGCTTCTTTGAGTATCTCGGCACAGGCGCGGGGTACAATGAAGGCGGCGTCGCAACGAGCACCGATGTGATTATCCACCCATCGGCCAATCTTGATGACGGCGCACTCCCTTTCCCTTGGGCGGATGTCGCCTTTGTCGCCTTGGACGCGCCCGTGACCGATGTCCCGGCCATGCCGCTTTTGCTGTCACCGCTGACCGAACTCACGCATGTCATTCAGGTCGGCTATGGAGGCTTCGGCACCGCGGCGACGGGCGACGTCGGTATTGGGTTCCTGCGCCGCGTCGGGGAGAATATGCTCGGCGCGCAAGGATCGAGCGCGGACCTGATCGATGCGGCCTTTCCCGATTTTGCCCCGTCGGCAGCTGTGCTCGGTCAGACCTCCCAAGTGTATCACTGGACCGATTTCGACAATCCCTTCCGAACCCCGGAAGAAGAAGCGGGCTGCGACTTTCCCGGATCGACCATTTCCTGCGATTCGCTCGCCGCGGTGCAAGCGATCGACTGGTTCGATGGCGATGCCCTTCCCAACGAAGTCGCGACGGCTGGCGGAGACAGCGGCTCACCCTTGATTGCCGATGAGCTTGGCGGACCTCCCGTCATCACGGCTGTCCTCAGCGGTGGGTTCGATTTCTTCGGGATCGGCAACACCTACAGCGATATCAGCTTCTACAATCCGCTTTTCCCGTTCTTCGAATTCATCACGGAAAACACGCCGTATAAATATGTGTCGGCCAAGAAGGGTTCGGGCAATTGGTCCGATCCCGATCATTGGACGCAAGATCTCGACCCCGGCTTCCTGATTGATGATGGCACCGGCACGCTGGTGAACGGCGTCCCCGAAGGATCCGAACCCGGCGTGTATGAGACCGGCCCCAAGCTCGGCACCATTCTGGGTCAGGATATCTCGACCAATCCGGATATCGACAGCGTGGTCCTGCCACCCGAAGGTACGCCCAATTTCGGAGCCAACATCCCTGAATCCTCCGCTCTGCTCGGGCCGGGTTCGACCGGCTTTGTGCCCAACAACACCGATGGCACGCCCGGCGTCTCCTTCGCCGCGCCCGCGCAATACTTCGACGTGATCCTCAATCGCTTTGGCCGCACCACGGTCGATATCGATGTGGAGATCGACAAGCTAACGCTCGACCATCGGTTCGCCACGTTCCGGCTTCCCGAGGAGCGCACGTTCACAACCATCATTGGCTACGAACAGTTCAACGGTCGGGCCAAGATTGACGGGCAATTCAACGCCGGCACAGTCGCCTTATTCGGGGGCTTGCTCGAAGGCGAAGGCACCATTGCAAGCGACGCGGTCTTCAACCTTAGCGGCGGAATTGCGCCCGACGGTTTGTTTGGCATCGGCACGCTGACGATTGACGGCAACTATATCCAGGCCAGCGAAGGCACGCTGCTCATCAACACCCGATCGCGCCGGCGCAACCTGTCTTCCGATCTGCTTTCGGTGACCGGCGACGCGAGTCTCGCTGGCGATCTGATCGTCAGCTCCAGAGGCCGCGTGCGCTATGGCGATGAGTTCACGGTGCTGAGTGCGAATTCCATTCTCGGCGAATTCGACGACACGCTGCTTGTTACCTTCTCGCCTTTGCTGTTTGCCGAATCCCGCGTGGATGGCGGCGATGTTATCGTCGATGTGAAAGCGCTCCGGCTGCGGGACCTGTTTTCGGGTTTCCGCAATCTCAAGTCGCTTGGCGCAGCGCTCGACGGGCTTCGCTTTGGTGGACGGTTCAGCGAATTTGCAGGACTCTTCGACGTGATCGACGCCGCAGACATCAACTCCTTGGTCCCCACCCTGAACTCTTTGACCCCGGTCAGCGCGTTCAACCAATCGACTATCGCGACCAATTTCTCGCAGCGTTTCACCGGCCAAATCTCGCAGCGCACCTTGTCGCTGCGGGGCGGCAATCGCGCGGCGGCTGGCTTCTCGTCGGCCGGCAATTTAGGTCAAAGCATCGCGCAAACGAGTGGATCGCAAGCGGGCCAGGTTGGGTTCTTCGGCACAGTGAGCGGCCAGTTCCTCGTCACCGCGGAGGAACGCAACACGGGCGCCAACGCGCTCGAGGAATCGGCCTTTACGCAGGCTGGAGAGCTGACGCTGGGCGCGGACCTTCGCATGTCGGAGGACTTCACGATCGGCTTTGCGATGACCAACATTCGCAACGGGGCCCAGCTCGCCGGACTGCAGCCGCGCGAGGACGACACCAGTCTTTCAGGCGCGGTCTACGCCGCTTTGCAGAAAGGCAACAGCTTTACTGATATGTATTTCGGCTTTGCCCACCAGAACATGGCGGTCGAACGCGCGAGCATGGGGGACTTCGCGTTCGCCTATGACACCGCGCGCGCGGCCACCGATGGCGATCAGATGTTCGGCGGCATGCGCGTGGGATACGCGTTCGACATTCTGCCGGGCGTGGAAGCGGGACCGGTGGCCAGCGTCGACTACGTGCGCAACGATCTGAACGGCTATTCCGAATTGGGCGCCGGGCAGTTCGGCCTGACTGTGCTGGACCGCACGTTCACCTCTCTTGGCAGCAAAGCGGGGGTTATGGCCTCGCTAGACACCGGGATCGGGCAGCGCGGTCGGTTGAGCGCCTTTGGCTCGGTCGCCTACGCGCGCGAGCTGGCGGACACACAGGATGTCGTCACGGCAACCTTCAGCGGCGCGTCCGACCTGCCCTTTTCGATTGTGAACCAGCTCGATCCCGATTGGGTCTCGATGACGGCGGGGATCGATTTCGCGCTGGGATCGCGCTTCAGCGTGGGCCTGAGCGGACAATCGGATCTGGGCCGCGGCGTGCTAACCAACAATGAAGGCCGCTTGAACCTGAATTGGAAGTTCTAGCCCCGGCCATTGTTGCACCAGAGGAAAACGCAGAACGCCGCGCGCAGATCCGATCTGCGCGCGGCGTTCAAGCTATGGGGCCAACCGCCCCTTGATCAATCGATCAGGGCGCCTCTTCGACCACAGGTTCAATGGGAGCCTCGGCGGGAGCTTCGGCCGCCGAGTCCGTCAACGGAGCATCGTCAGCCGTCTCCGTTTCCTCCGGTTCCATACCTTCTTTGTAGGAGATGTCAGCCTGTGCACGCGCCTGGTCCAGCTGCCCGCGAAGCACTTCGTTGAGGTCTTCGTTGCGGATTTCCTGCGCGGCGAGAGGCGTCACTTCGCTTTCGCGGGTCTCGACCGGTCGCTGATCAATAATTACGCTCACCGTTACACGGCCTTGCGAAGGAACAACGAATGGTTCGCCCGGTGGGAGCGCGATGATTTGCTGCAACACTTCGTTCGGAACCACTGCGGAATCGAGCGTGTTGTTTCCTCGCGTAAATTCAACGTTGAAGCTCTCTAGTGTTTCTTCCACCTCTTCCAGGCTGTTATCGCTTTCAAGCGCCTGGAACACACTTGAATCCCCGGGAAACGCGAAGACGATCTGATCTACCAGGTAAGCCGTGCGTTCTTTGTATTTGCCAGGGTTCTCATCGAGGTACAGCTGAACCTCTTCTCCGCTCGGAATACGGATCGTTTCCGCTTGTTTCTGGCTGAAGTATTGGACGAGCGCTTCCTCGCGCAGGCGTCTCTCGCGCATGATGAACTCAGGTTCGCGGTCCAAGGCCTCCTCTTTGGCCAATTGCGCCATAAGGCGACGATCAATGATCCGTTGCAAAATTTGGCGGCGGACCGTCTCAGCGTCGCTGTTTGGAACAGAAGGAAGGCTATCGATCTCAGCGTTGAGCTCAGCCTGGGTTATCTCTTCCCCATTGACGACTGCCAAAACCTGTCCAGTGGGCTCTGAATTGCACGCGTACAATGCGAGCGAGGCCATCCCGATAAAGGCCACCCTTGCAGTCGAATGATGCATCACTTAATTCCTCCATACATCCAGACCTTGTCGTCTGGCTCTTTAGCTCGGCATAGCAGAGCGGGTATCAACGGTAGGGATCTAATTTGGAAACTGTCTACGATTGGGTCACCGTTGCGCTGTTCGCAGGCTTGGCCGTGTTGTTTTTGCAGCGCTCCTCAGAGGAGCAACCTCGTGACAAAATGGTCCACTATGTGCCGCCAGCGGTCGGTTGCGCGGTGGCGAATTATGTCGGCAACGAAGGGTATATGTTCCTGTCTGTTGGGCTAATTGTCGCGGTCATGGCCTACATTTATCTTGTTCTCAAGCCATTCGATCAACTGAGCGACGGCGAAGGCTGATCGGTTTTTTTGCGCCCGCTTAGGGCTCGCCAGACGACCAACATTAGCTGATCCACCAAGAACATCGTCACCAGAGCGATTGCGAAGGTCGTCATCCCGGCGAAGTTGTGAAGGAAGCCCTGGGCCGCCGCCTCGCCAGCGTAATACGTCAGAAGAATAAGGATCAGGACCCTAACGAGGTTCGAAAACACAGCGATCGGAATGGCGGCAATCGCGAGCGCAAGCATGTATTTCCAGTTCGCGCGGTGATTGAGATACGCGTAGAATATCGTGAGAGCGGTGAGCGTTATGAGCGAGTTCAATCCGGCGCACGCAGCGGCCACCAGCAATTGATAGGGACCGATCTGGATCGTCACTCCCGAATTCGCGATCGGATAGCCCGTCACATACAAAAGCCAGACAGCGGTTTCACTGATCCATAACTTCAGCGGGTTGGTAAGGGCCGCGACCAAGCTCTCCGGGACGGGCACCGCGAACACAAGATACAGCAGCGGAAACCACAAGACCTTCAGCGCGCGTGCCCCGATAAAGGCGTAAAGCAAGGCAAGAAACAGCCCGTAAAGCGCGTAAACCTCCAGCTCGATCACCGCTGCCGCGCGGAAAGCGAGCATGAACAAGGCCATCACGGCGACCGCGCCAAAGGCGAGAAGGGTTGGCGGGCGCTGGCGCAGACCTTCCGTCTCGGGCAACAGCCGGACCAGCAGCCACAGCCCCGATGCCAGGACCAGCGGCCCATGCGCGCCTTGCTCAGTCGACCAGTTCTCCGTGGTTATGAAACGCCACGTGGAAAAGCTGACGATGGCCAGGCCCAGCCACACCGGCCAGCCCTGAAGAAGCGATGACCATGACCAGCCTTGCGTCCGTGGGATGGCGCCGGTGTTATCCAATCTGGGCTCTCATTCGCACGGCCTACGCTTGGTTCCTCAACTCACGGGAGCCGTACCCCTAGTGCGTTATCGTTAGCAAGTGGTTCAGAACTATCGCACCGTATTGGGATCGACGGTTTGGATTAGGTGGTGTTCGTCGGTCGCGGGACAGCCTGTGTCCAATCGAGCGAGAGCGAGCGCGCCGATTGCTTGAAGGTGTCGGTTGAAAGCGGCGTTCCCAACCACGCGCCAAGCTCGGCCAGATCGGCATCAAATTCGCGCTTTACGGTGTCGAGACTGGCGGGCGAGAGCTCGGGCTTTTCCTCCATTTGCCAAAGCCCCTTTATCCTGTCGCGCACACTTTGTGGAACCAGCGTCCGGCGGATCGCGCGTATCGGCACGAAGCCCACAATCGCGTCGCGCAGCGGGCTTGTGCGCATCCGTTCAAGCGAGACGTTCTGCTGCGCTTCATCAGTTTGCCAGACCGGTGATCCATCGTATCCCAGAAACTCGCAAACGCGCTCCAATTCGGCTTGCGGGCTTTGGGTGAGGCGTTCGAAAAAGACCGGCAGGATCTTGTCTGGACCGTATGTCTCAAGAAACGGACGCAGCTGTTTCGCGTAGCATCCGTAGTGAACCAGCTCAGGATAACGCTGCACCGCTTCATCCACGCTGCCGCGGATCGAGCCGTTTAGCCATCCGTGCATGTAGTGCGAAATGAGCCGGTCCACCGGATGCCGCATAACATAGATCAAGCGCGCGTCGGGCACATGCTCGCGCATACGGCCCAGACACTCAGGATAGTCGGGGAGTTTGGTGTAATGCGTGCTCGATTCCCCCCGCAAATCGCCCTGCTCCGCGCCTTCGAAAAGCGCCGCATACCAATCCAGTCCCCTCGCCCAGACGTCTTCATCGCTGAAAAAATTGGGCTCTTTGGGTGCGCTCATCCAAAAGCCGGGTTGCTGAGCAAGCTGCACGTGCAGGGTCGATGTCGCCGACTTCATGGCGCCGATAATGATGAAGTCAGGCCCGGGACGCGAAAGGGCAGGTGTGTTCATGGGCGCCGCTCCTTGTCTGACGAGAGCCACGCGGGATCGGCTCCGGGCGGATCACTTACAGAGGGCGCGTACGTCGCTCGATCAAGCGGCGATGGCTCTCTCCACGCTCGGCGCGCGTCGCTCAACTCGTCTTTGATAAGGTTGCGACGGATAATCGGCGAGACGAAGGATAGCGGGATAGCAAATACGACGTAGCCCAACCACCAGAGATAGAAGGCCACATGCGCCCGCCCCGTGCCAAGCGTCCGAATGAGACAGCGGCGCTGCGATTGATACCAGTAAAACGGTCGGCCGGATTGCAACAACTCGCCTTCATCACGGCTAAGTTTGGTCGAGACGCCGCCAATGTGGTGCACGCGCGAGGCGGGTTCGTGCAACACTTCCCATCCCGCCTGGCGTATGCGGTGCATCCATTCAATCTCTTCAAAGTAGAGGAAGAAGGCGTCGTCAAATAGGCCTGTCTCCCGCAGCGCCGAGACCCGAACCATGAAACTCGCCCCCGATAGAGCGGGAACATATTTGGGCGCTTCATCAGCGAGTATGACGGGATCGGGAGCCAGCATCAGCCGCGCCAGTATCGCCACGCGCGCGCCGCGCGCCAATTCGGTTCGAATGTTCGGAAAATGGAAGCCGGCGGGCTGCAATCCGCCATGCCTGTTGACAAGTTGGCTGCCGACACAGGCGATCTGAGGGTCGCGATCGAACGCATTTCGCAGGGCGAGGATCGCCTGCCCTTCCAGCCGGGTGTCGGGATTGAGCAAATGGACAAATTCAGGGGGATGTTCGGATTGAAGCGCCCGCAACATCACCTGATTATGCGCCCAGCCAAACCCGCCATTGAGGCCCAACGAGAGCAGGCTGATCCATTCCGCATACCCTTGATCTAAAATCCATTTCTCGAGGATTTCAACGGAGTTGTCCGGCGATCCTCCATCGGCCACGACCACCTTCAACGCAGGCAGATCGGCGCGCTGTTCTGCCAAGGATTCAAGACAGCGGATACACGGTTCCGCGCTCTGGTAATTCACTATCGAAACGAGGATATCGTGACCATCTGTCGGCGGAGGCGCTATGTCGGTAATGGCCTAGTCTCTCGAATTGCGAGCCTTGATGGTGGCGACAGAACGTAAACGGCTTTGTGATAAATCTCAGAACATGGCAATCACATCTTGTCCGCTTTCCCAAGCCAAGCTTTTGCATACAAAGGTTCCGCACTGAAATGCCGCTGCTTTCTATGATCGCGCGCTTCGCTCCGTTCAACGCGATCCGCGTCAGCGCGCTACGCGCAAAGCGGGATTACCAGATCGGTCGCGGAGTGCGGATCGGTTTCGGTTGCCGATTTGAAGTGGACAGCTTGGACTTGGGCGACGGTGTGATCATCGGACGGTTCAACCGATTTGCTGGGCCGATACGTATCGCGATTGGCGCTCGAAGCCAGATCGGATCAGGCAATCATGTCATCGGCGGGCAATGGGTCAAGGCGTCGCGCTTCGCTGAAGAAGGCTATCAACGCACGATGCGCCTGGGATCGGATTGCCTTATCACTGACAATCACCTGTTCGACTGTGTCGGACTGATTGAAATTGGCGATGGCAGTTGGGTTGCGGGTAGCGCTTCGCAGCTATGGACGCACGGAGTGGGCGTGGCGGAACGTGATGTGATCGTCGGGGAGCAATGCTATCTCGGCTCTGCGGTTCGTCTCGCGCCGGGCGCCCGATTGGGAGATCAATGCATCCTGTCGCTCGCTTCGGTTTTGACCCGCGATCTGTCTTCAGCCCGATGCGCCCTCGTCGCCGGAAGCCCGGCGCAGATCGTGAAGCAACTCGAAGCGGACTATGAAGCCGGTCGCATAGAACAGCACAAGCGCAACTGGTGATGGCCATTATCGAGACACTTCGCGACCGCGCCAGTCGATTGTTCGGGCATGAAGCCTCGCTCTATGGCAAGGTCACGCGCGGCGCGTCTTGGGTTATGGCCGGCCACGGGGCGGAACTTGCGCTGCGACTGGCCTCAAGCCTTATTCTCACGCGCCTGCTTTCGCCGGCCGCCTTTGGTATCATGGCCACCGCTCAGGTGTTTATCTACACCGCGATTATGGTGTCCGATGTCGGCATTCGCGCGCTCGTCATCACCCATGAAGACAGCGACGACGCCGGTTTTCTGCGAACGGTCTGGAGTTTCCAAATCGTCAGAGGCGTCGTTTTGACGGCGCTGGTCGTGGCGCTGGGGCAGCTGCTTGGCGTGGCGCAAGAGCTGGGATGGTTCAGCGCCGATAACAGTTTTGCCGAACCAATCCTGCCGTCCCTGCTGGCGGTTCTCGGGGTCACGCTGGCTATTGATGGGTTGCGAAGCACGAACGAGCACGTGCTGGAGCGTGATCTGCGCCAGGACTTTCTGGTCAAGCTCGATACAAGTGTGAAGATCCTCGGAATTTTTGCGACCGTGTTAGCGGTTTGGATAACCCGTTCCGTTTGGGGCTTTGTCTACGCAACTGTGATAACCGCCTTCCTGCGGACGCTTTTGTCGCTTCAGGTCGTTCCGGGGCCGAGAATGCGCTGGCACTGGGACAAGGCTTACATCGGATACATCATCAAACGCGGCAAATGGATCGGGGTCAGTTCCTGGACGACACTGGCCACCAACCTTGCGGACAAGGTCTTGATTGGCGCGTTCTTCGGCAACCAGGTTCTGGGCGTTTACACACTGGCGCACACGCTGGCGGACGCGTTTCACGCGCTCATGACGCGCATTGCCAACTCGATTGCCATGCCGGCCATTCGCCAGATGTTATCGCGCGCGCAGGAGCAGTTCGAAAGTGTATTCCTCCGGCTCCGAACGCCCATTCACGCGGTCAGCGCAGCCGTTGGATTGTCTCTTATTGCGCTGGCGGACACGATTGTGAGCGGGCTCTACGATGAACGGTATCAGTTGGCCGGACCGATGCTTGCCATCCTCGCGCTCAAATACCTGATCTTCCATTTGTCGCTCAATTGCTTTGTCCTTGAGGCCAGACGCGAGTTCGGCCGGTTGGCCACGTTTAACATGATCCGGATGGTCGCGCTTTGGACGTTTGCGTTTGGACTGGCATACGCAGGCAGGCTGGAAGGCCTTATCCTTCTTATCGCGGTAAACCATATTGTCGAACGCTCGCTTGCCTCCTACCGGCTCGTGTCGGTCGGGCTGATCAAACTTCGTACCGAAGCGTGGTCCTACGCCGTCATGGTGGTGACTCTAATGGTCGCCATGGCTCTGCTGTTGAACAGCCCATCAATCTGAAGCTGAAAAAGATGCGTGTCACCTTCGTGCTCCCCGCCCTCGCGATCAACGGCGGAAACAAAGTCGCCGTGAGCTACGCCGAACATCTCTTGGAACAAGGCCATGAGGTCTGCATCCTATGTCCCGCGCCCGACAGGTCCAGCCTTAAACAAGGCATCCAAGAATTCGGCAAAAGATGGCTTGGCCTCAAGTCGCTCGATGGCGGAACAGCCGCGCTCCTTCAAACAAAAGTGCCTGTCACTATCGGGGCAAGGCCCAAAATCCTGGTGCCTGATGACTTTCCGGAGGCCGACCTTGTCATCGCTACGTGGTGGGAGACCGCCGAGTGGATGGCGAGCCTGCCGCGTTCAAAGGGCGTGAAATGCCACCTTGTACAAGATCACGAGGTGTTCCCATACTTGCCACGCGATCGCGTGGAAGCGGTCTACCAGCTTCCCTGGCCAAAAATCGTCGTGTCGAAGTGGTTGGAGCGGGTGTGCTACGAGAACTATGCCGCGCAAGAGGTCCATTGCGTGCCGAACGGTCTGGACCTCACCCATTTCCGCGACCCCGGCCGAGCCGAAACGCGCGCAATGACGGTCGGCATGCTCTGGTCGAAAGCGCCAAGGAAAAACTCTCAAATGGGCCTGGAAGCCATTATCGCCGCCAAAACCACCCTGCCCGATCTGCAGGCAGTTTTTTTTGGAAGCTCTGCGCCTCCGTCCGGCATAGCCGGACTCGATTGGATCAACTACCATCAACTCCCCGATCAAAGCGAAATACCGGAAATTTACGCCCGTTGTTCCGCCTGGTTGTTCTCCTCGGTTAGCGAAGGGTTTGGGCTGCCACTGCTCGAAGCGATGGCGATGCGGACCCCGGTGGTGAGCACAAGGGCTGGCGCGGCCCCCGAACTGATCGACAACGCGAACGGCCTATTGGTCGAAGGCACGGCTCAGGCCATGGCGCAGGGTCTGATAAAAGTACTCAACGAACCCAAGGACGCGTGGCAGGCCCGCTCAGACGCCTCGCGCCGGACCGCAATTCAACACGACCAAAAGGAGGCGGCGATCAGGTTTGAGGCTGCGCTGAAACAGGTCTACGCGCGCGGCTTGTGACCGCTTTTTCCCGGTGGATCGGGACTTTCTGTGCCACTGGCACCAGACTGCCGGCCAAAAGCCAGGTTAAAGGTGAGAGCGAGGAGTTGGGGATCAAATCAAGCAGGTTGATCGCCAGTATCAGGGACAGCGCCACGCTTGCCGGTGTAGCCGGACTGCCTCTCGCGGCAGACACTATGATCGGCAAACACAGCAATCCAAACGTCGCCAGATATCCTATCCAGCCGTTGATACCGATCACGATAATCCAGGTCCCGTCCGTGATGCTCAGATCGGTGCCGCTGGCCTCATCGAACACGCGGTTGCGACCATAGCCTCCCCATCCAAACAAAGGCCGCTCTTGCGCGCGGGCAAGCAGTTGATCTTCGTTGACCACACGCGTTTTGAATGAGTTGGCTCGGTCTTCGTCGAAAGCGGCCGCAGCCGAGTAAATCTGGTCCACGGGGACTAAATCGGCGCCCCGCAAAACAGGGTAGGTCATCGTAGTCAAAGCCAGAAGAGCGCACACAATCCGAATGTGCTTCCAGGACACAAGAAGCAGCAAACCTAGCGCTAAAACACCAAGAATGAATGCGCCGAGAGTTCGGCAAAATATCAATAAAACAAAGATATAGATCGACCAAGCCGACGCTGGGGCGCCGAGTATCTTCGCTTTCGCCTTGGCAAGGTACACCATCGCGATAAGCGCAAAAGACGTGAAGATCGCAACCAGCAATCCGTGGCCCAAGAAAACGACAGGCCGGAAACCGTTCCAGCGGAACTGTTGGCCAAAGCTGTGTGGGAAGAAGCCGTAAATCCACGTGTGCAACTGGGGGCTGAGGCGCATCTCAATCAGCATCAGCAGGCTGTAGAAGAGCGCCGCGACCGCGATGGCACGCAAACACTCACCGGCCGCCTTTTTGCCACGCATCAGGTTGTAGCCGAGAATGAACGGCAAAACGTCGATCGCGGAATACGCCGCCTGCGAAAACGCATCGTAAGGTTTAAGCGCCGGCAGAACGATGTCACCAAACACCAAGGCGTCGCCATTTGCGAACACCGTGAACATCGGAGCCACAATAAAAACCAGCAAAGGGAGTAGAAGCCACCATTCCCGAGGTAGCCTCACGGATCGAACCCCGGCAAAAGTCAAAGCGCCAACCATCGCCGATAAGTTCGTAACCGAGGTCTTATCGAGAGCCGGCACACCCGGAAAATCGAAAGAAGTCTTCATTGGAAGCAGCAGGTACCCCCCCAAAAGAGACCAAATGAGCGCTTTCGACGGAGGCATTCGTGCAAAACACACGAGCGTTACAAATGGCCATGCAATCAGGGCAGCGTAGGCGACGGTGTTAGGCATTACTTGATTTGAGGCATCCCAGATCGATCAATGGTATCAGGGCGTTGCATCATACGCTCTCATTCAAAGGCCAGCAAAACGCATAGTCCGAGGCGATGATGGCCGCGGCCGCTCGAACCAAAAGGCAACAGGACTACAAAAACACCTCTTCGCGAAAGCTCTCCGAGGTTTCCTCCAAAAGGGTTGAAATGAAGTCGCGCAACACACTTGAGGATTCCAGACCTGGTGCTTCAATCATTGAGACGCGCAAAAGCAAACCATCAGGAATCTGGCCCAAAAGGTTCGAACGCGCCATTGAAAGTCTCTGCTCGAGCCAACCTGTTGGAAAATCATCACCAACCCTGACCCAGTAGATAATGCGTTCGTTCAGTTCCCCACGTTTGGCTACAAGTTCCCTCGCGCCAATCCGCGTCTGCCCATGGTCAATGGTGATCGACTTGGCCGAAAGGATCGGAAACCCATTGGCAGGATAGCAAACCTCTGGCCTGTGGATCTGAATGTTGTTTTGCTGGATGCTGCTAAATCCGAGCAAAAACATGACAGCTGGCAAGCCAGCGCCTTCATAGATCCGCGTCTCTAGGTTTTGATAAAGCGCGTCTTGCGCCTCGTCTTCTGCCGGAAGAACGAGATCAACGCTCTCACGAGATTTCCATCCGCCGATTTGGTCAGGGATCGCGTCGCTAAAGGTCTCATCATCGATCGGTTCCGCGGCAAAAGTCGGGGTGCGCATCTGATACCCAATCCCAAGCGCGGCCAAACCCGCCCCAAGGAATAGCGTTCTTCGATCCAGCCCACCGATTCCAAAGTGGTTTTTCGGCTCTTTCACTGCCCGTCTCTCAAAACAAATGACAAAAAGCCCACTGCCACCAATCGGTCGCTATGTCATCCTTTGATCAACACACGAGGCGGCCAGGGGTCATTGCGCTTTGCAAAACTGTCGCGCTACGTTACGGCACAGCCCAGTTTAATCGCGAGTGTGTCCGGCCTGTGCGTGTTGCGTATTTAGTCAATCGGTATCCCGCTTCCAGTCACAGTTTTATCCGCCGCGAGATTGAGGCTGTTGAAGCGCAAGGCACCGCGGTTTCCCGGTTTTCTATTCGCCAATCCCGGCGCGAAGAGTTGCCTGATCCACGCGATCAGGCCGAGTATGAGAAGACGTCAGTTCTACTCGACCTTGGCGGCGTCACCCTGTTTCTCTTGACGCTTCGTGCCTTTGCAAAATCGCCTGGACGAAATTTCAGTGCGCTTAGGATTGCCTTTTCGAAGAGCGATTGGAATCCCCGCACATGGGTCAGGCGGGCGGCGTATTTCGCGGAGGCTGCCGCGCTAGCAGACAGAATCCGCGCGCAATCCGTTGATCATATTCATGCCCATTTCGGCACCAATCCAGCGATGGTTGCCCGTATCGCGGGTGCTCTGACGCAAGCGTCGTACAGCTTCACCGTTCATGGCCCCGATGAGTTTGATGCACCCATCGCTTTGGATCTGAAAGGTAAAGTGGCGGATAGCGCGTTTTGCGTTGCGATAAGCAATTTTGGGCGCGGCCAACTGATGCGTTGGAGCGGCCCGGAGCATTGGCACAAGATCCAGGTTGTGCGGTGCGGACTGGACGGCGGTTTCCTTCGAGAGGAGAGGGACCTAGCGCCGGTTGAAAGACCTCAACTGTGCTGCGTCGCTCGGCTGAGTGCCCAGAAGGGGATCCCGCTCCTCCTTTCTGCGGTTTCGATGGTCAAGTCAGCGGGCTACGACTTCGAACTCTCATTGATCGGCGGAGGCGAAATGGCCGCCCAGATCGGACGGAAAATTGAAGAGGAAGGCCTCACGGACACCGTGAAACTCGCCGGCTGGCTCAGTTCCGATGAGGTGAAGTCGCAGCTCATCAAGTCGCGCGTAATGGTTCTTCCAAGCTTCGCGGAAGGCTTGCCTGTCGTCATCATGGAAGCGCTGGCTTTAAAGACGCCAGTGATCGTTACAGCGATCGCGGGCACACCCGAATTGGTGGATGATGAGTGCGGCTGGCTCATTAGCTCAGGTTCGGTCGAAAAACTGGCTGAAGCCATGATCAAAGCGTTAGAAGCCAGCCCAGAGCACCTACAAGCATTGGGCGAGAACGGGCGATCCAGGGTTCTGGCTCAACACGATGCGGCGCTTAACGGACAAGAGCTTAACACCCTTTTTCGCGCGGCGGTGAGGCCGGATGATTGAGGGATTGAATCTTGTCTCCGTGGCGATCGCTGTCGGAATCATTCTTCCGCTTCTGGTGTTTACCGTTGAAGTGTATCTGGGCTTTTGGCCTGGCCGACGTTTGGATTTCGTCTCGGCGGCCCCTTCGACCTGCATTTTGATCCCGGCACACAATGAGGCGGCAACTATTGGCCTCACCCTGCAACGTCTCAAGCCGTGCGTTTGGGAGGACAGCCTGGTTCTTGTTGTTGCCGACAATTGCACCGACGAAACGGCGCGCATTGCAGCGGCGGCTGGTGCTGAAGTGCTGGAGCGTGTTGAACCGGCGCACCGAGGAAAGGACTATGCGCTGGCCTTTGGGCGTGATCATCTTCGCAACGCGCCACCCGAATGCGTCATAGTTTTTGATGCCGATTGCCGAGCGAGTGATAAGGCCCTTCGCGAAATTGCCACTTGCGCGATAGAACGCTCTGCCGCGGTCCAGGCGTTGAACACTTTCGAGGCGGACCGGTCGGCGTCACCAATGGTGCAAATCTCTAGTTTTGCAATGTGGATCAAAAACGTCGTGCGGCAACGCGGAGCGCAGCGTGCAGGCGCAGGCGCCGTATTGACGGGCACAGGCATGGCGTTTCCGTGGCAAATGTTTGATCGCTTGCCTTTGGCAACCGGAAGCATCGTAGAAGATCTTGCGATAGGCGCGAACTTGACCCGCATGGGAGCCGCCCCCCTTTTTCTGGAGCAAGCGTCGTTCAGCAGCGCCGCGGCGCGCCAAAATGCGACGCTGGAGCAACGCGCGCGCTGGGAGCATGGCTTTCTTTCGACTGCGCAATCGCAAGGCCTACCGTCTGTCTGGACCGGGCTGCGGACGGGCAACTGGAAGGCCATCTGGCTGGGTCTGCACCTGATGGTGCCGCCCTTTGCACTCCTGATAAGTCTGGCAATGCTCATATTGCTGTTCTTAGGCGTATCGGCGCTTGCCACAGCGAATGTATGGCCGTTCGTATGTGTATCAGCGGTCCTGTCTTTCGCCCTTGCTGGCCTGCTCGGGCACTGGGCGCTGGAAGGTCACAAGTGGCTGCACCCGAGAGTGTTGCTTCTTCTACCGTTCTATGTGCTTTGGAAAATCCCGGTCTATGCTCGTTACCTACTTGGTCGCAGGTCGGGATGGGTCCGCACCGAAAGGTAACTTTCGACGCTTCACCAAGTTAGACGAAATGGGAAGCTTGTGAGCATCAGGAAATGACAGCTAGGCCGGTTGGCATTGTCATAATTGGCCGAAACGAGGGCGATCGCCTCAAGCGGTGCCTGCGCTCTGTGCCCCCAAAGACGCCGACGGTGTATGTCGATTCAGGCTCGTCAGATGGCAGCGTCGATTTCGCGAAGTCGGTTGGGGTGCATGTGCTAGCGCTGGACATGAGCATCCCGTTTACGGCTGCGCGGGCGCGAAACGCCGGGTGGCGGTCTCTATTGGAACGAGAGGCGCAACTCGAATTCATCCAGTTTGTTGATGGGGATTGCGAGCTTGACGCCGACTGGCTGGCAAAAGCGCATTCAGCGCTCGCGACGGAACCCGAATTGGCGGTCGTCTTTGGGCGTAGACGAGAGCGCTTCCCCGAAGCCAGCATCTACAACGCCATGTGCGACGATGAATGGGACGTGGGGATTGGCGTGGTCAACTCCTGCGGGGGCGACGCGCTGATGCGAGTGCGTGGCCTAATGGAAGCGGGCGGATACAGCGATGATCTTATTGCTGGAGAGGAGCCCGACCTTTGCCTGCGCCTAAGAAACTTGGGCTGGTCGGTACGCCGGATTGCAGGCGAAATGACGCTTCATGATGCCAACATCCTCAGTTTTAGGGGTTGGTGGAAACGGGCCAGTCGCTCAGGCTTCGCCTTTGCTGAGCATGTGCGACGTCACCGGGCTCAGTCTGATCCCTACACTTTAAGGCAAACCGCTAGCATTCTCTTCTGGGGCTTCGCGGCGCCTGCGACTGGAGCCATCGTGACGGGCATTCTGGCTTTCTCCCGGCCGGCGATAGCGCCTCTTGCACTATCGCTCTTTGCCGCCGTGTACACTGCGCAGATCGGGCGGATCGCTGTTCGCAAGCGGCGTGAGGGCCATCCTACGAAGTTCGCCATATCCTACGGGACCCTGATCGTGATCGGGAAGTTTGCTGAGTTTACAGGCATACTGAAGTGCCTGCTTGATCAATTCCTTAAGCGCCGAAGCCAAATCATTGAGTACAAATAGACGTTTGGCCACTTCAATCCGAAAACTCCCAGGCTTTCTTTGAAAGAGCGAGGACAAAGATCCGGGGACCGATTACGAGGTAGCGACGCCAAAGCCGGCGCGGCTCAGACAGCAAGCGGAATGCCCATTCAAGTCTAGCACGCTGCATCCATTCGGGAGCGCGGCTCTTTCGCCCCAACAAAAACTCGATTGAAGCGCCGATACAAAGGCCCACACCGCCGATATCGCCGGCCGCTTTAAGCCTCGCGGCAACAATCTCGCTTTGCGGGGCTCCGAACGCCAAGAGCACGAATTGCGCACGCGATGCTCTGACAAAATCCTCGATCTCGTCGACCGCGCGGGGATCATTCAGAACACCCATTGGCGGAATGTGCTGCCTAATCGTCACCGAGGGGAAACGGACCTGTAAAGCTTTCCCCATGCTCTCATCACCCCCGATAAACGCGACAGTCGCGCCATTTAGGGTGCCGCTTTCAAACAGAAGCGCGGTGAGATCGCTGCCCGTAACCACGTCGAGCTCTACCCCGCGGATCTGGGCTAGGAGTTGAAGAACGCGGCTATCGCAAAGTCTGAGGCAAGCCTCGCCATAGGCTCTTCGAAACTGTGACACCCTGGGCACTGTCTTGTCCTCATTGAGGAGCACCAAGTGATCGACATTCGGGGTTACCACAAACGAAAATTGCTCCGTCTGAGACTCCTGAACGACCGCTTTCAACGCCCCTTCGATACTCAACCCAGCAAAACTCACCCCCAGGAATCGTGCAAGGGGTACGTCAATAAGCATGATCATCCCACACGACCTTTATGACTGTTTCCAGAATGATCTGAATATCCAGCCATGGGGTCCAGTTTTCGATGTAGTAAGTGTCTAGCTCGACGCGCTTGCGCGCCCTTTCCTGGGTTGCGATTTCGCCGCGCAGGCCCCGAACCTGTGCCAAGCCCGTTATTCCGGGTTTCACCCGGTGCCGCGCGGCGTATCCCCTCACCGCATCGAAATAGAGCTTATCCCCCACCTTCATCATGGTCGCGTGCGGCCTTGGCCCAACAATGGACATGTCGCCCCTCAGAACATTCAAAAGCTGCGGCAACTCATCAAGACTGGTGCGGCGGATGAATCGTCCCACTCGTGTGACCCGTGGATCTTGACGCGTGGTCCGCTCTTGTCCGCTTTGGTCTTGCGTTGCGACAAACATCGATCGAAATTTCAAGACCGTAATCTCGTTATTGTTAAAACCAAGGCGCTTTTGACGAAAGAGAATGGGCCCCTTCGTCTCCAGCTTTATCGCGAGTGCAATTAGGAGAAAGAGCGGCGATAGAAGCAGCAAGGCGACGCTCGCGAGCGTGTAGTCTAGCGCTTCCTTGATCACGCCATCCACGTCACGAATAGGCTGCTGCCACACCGCGAAGACCGGCAGCGTTCCCAAAAAGCTAACGCGGTATTGCGTTGTCAGCTCAATAGCTTCCCGCGGCAAGACACACAGGTCAATCGAAGCCGCGCTCAACGCATCGGTTATGCGGTCCAAGCGGTCTTGAGAAATGCTCGGCACGGCAAGGATCACTTGATCCAGTCGTCCCTCCTGCGCGAGCGCAAGAAGATCGGAAAAACCGCCGAGATACTCCAGATTATCCGCTCGGTCTTCGGATCGTAATCGCTCATCAGCGTAGCCGATAAGGCGCAGTTGGGGCAGACGCTCCAGCTTCACGATTTCGCCCACTCTTGCCGCAATGCTTCCCCCCTCCGCGTAAATGGCAACATTCTGCCCAATGACTTCGCGTTTGAGCAAAGAACGAAGCAAACGACGAAAAGCCAATCGACTGGCAAAAAGAAGAAACCCAGCAATCACGAAGAAATACAACGCCAGACCCCGGGAGAACTCGCCTCGCATGCCCAACTGTACGACGATCAGAACCATGAAAACCGACGCAAGAATAAAGTCGGCTATCGCCCCAAGATCAACAACCCGGCCCGGATTGCGAAAGGGGGCGTATCCATCTCGCGAAATGCGGATCAAAAGGTAATTGATACAGATTATGATCGCGGCGCTGCGATGCAGTTGCGCGTCGTAGTAATAGCCAAAGACCAAATCGTAGGCGATCGTGGCCAAAACAAAAGCGAGGACCAAGCAGGCAACATCGTTGATGATGCCCAACGTCCGAAGCGCATTCGAAGTGAAGCGCAGATGGCCTCCTTTCGAACGCGGACGTTTGGTCAACTGTCCGTGCATATCCCCCCCGTAGACCGGCAAATCTGCTCAGCCCTTATTTGCGCAAATAGTCCAGTTCTCCGGGGAGTACCAGGAGGCAGGTCGATGACGTACCTTTCGCGTGAGTTGAGAAGGCCAGATTCAAGCCTTGTCCCCAAACAGTCCGCTTTGAATTCGGCACACACTTTGGCGTACGCCTCCCACGCCCGAATTGATGAAGGCTTTGCATAGGTCAGATCGGCGTACAAAGACACGATACGGCTCAGGTCCCCAGTTTCACGCAAAAACGCCTCATACGCGGCGGCCAAG
>JBCBMN010000036.1:0-20328 GCA_039822745.1 Pseudomonadota bacterium
CTGGCTTTCCAGTCAAAAGCGGCCTCACGCCAAACGTCGCGGTAATCGTAATCCGTTTTCAGAGATAGGTTGAGCCGGTTATACGAGCCAAAGTCGCTTACCAGGTGGACCAACTGAACAATACCTTTGTCAGTCAACCCTATATCCCGCAGCGCCTCGACTTCCTCATCGGTTACATTGGCTGCATCCATGTTACTCTTGAGCGCGAAGGCAAGAATAGCACGAAGGCGATCGCCTTCGACTGCATCCATCCCATTTTCGACAAGCTGAGCGACATAGCCTTGTTCAACATCAAGGCCGTAATTGAGGATCGTACAGAAAGCCGCCGTGCAATATTGGCAACCATTGGCCTTCGATACGAGAATCCCGACATGTTGGATCTCGTCCATTGTCAATTCGCCCGCTTCCCAAAGCACACGGGTCGAAGCCAGTTTTGCCTTCAGATATTCAGGAAAGTTCATTTCCAGAAGGAAATGATTGGGAACATCCCCTTCCATCTCGGTCACCCAAGCAAAGATGTCCTTAACAACGGGATCATCACTGTCCGTAGGGGCCCAAAGCTTCACGCGCGCCATTCGATGTAACTCCTAAAACTAAAAGGATGCGTGCTCAGCTTGGGGCACGCGCTGCGAAAGTCAAAATTCTTTGGTGACGGTCAGGCGGAACTGACGCCCCCGATTGAACACACTTTCGAATGTCTGGAACGCGTCGCCTAGAACACCGGAAAGCAGGAAGTCCTGGTCGAAGATATTGGTTACGGATCCAGTGACACGCAGCCCTCCATCCGCGGAACGGAAGGTGATATTGGCATCGACCAGATGGTAACCGTCTTGGGCGATTTCAGGCGTGTTGAACGTATCGTTGAAGAAACGGCTACGATAGCTCCAATCGACACGGGGCGTGATCGATGCACCGCTGGAGAACTCAATCTCGCGTTGGACGCCACCCGACAAAGTCCATTTCGAGATACGCTCAAACTCGTTGTCAGGATCTACGAATGTGGTCGCAAAATCGATATCATCGTAAGACGCATCGGTCAGACCAAAGCTGAACTCAGCAAACCAGCCATCACCCGGGCTGAGTTGGAACTCACCTTCGAGGCCCTGCACGGTCGCGCTTGCGGCATTCTGGAAAACGGGCGCAACGCTGGTGAAGACCTGGATCTGTAGATCGGTGTAATCGTTTAGGAACGCTGCAAGGTTTGCACGCAGCACTCCATCTGGCGTGGTGTACTTTACACCCACCTCATACGATGTGACCTCTTCTGGATCGAATGACGGAATAGCCAATTCAGGGTCAGTGATCGGTGTGGTGATCCCCGGCAGAATTGGCGGGAACACGCGCTGAGTAAATCCACCCGACTTAAAGCCTTGCGAGAACGTCGCATAAAGCAGGAGGTCGCTGTTCGGCTGGAATGCAAGATTTACCATGGGAGTGAAATCGTCGAAGGTGCGCGTTGCCGTCACATTCGGAAGAACTGGCGTTCCTTTCGCGAAGATCGGCGCGTCGAATGGTGGCAGGAAGGGAACCACATTCTGCAGTATGACTTGATCGGGCCTAAAGCTCTTCGTGTCCTCGGTGTAGCGAATGCCGCCTGTGAGGCTAAAGAGATCGCTAAACTCATATGTCGCTTGCGCAAAAGCTGCGATACTTTCATTTGAGAACGCACCTCCCGAGCGGAAACTGGAAACAGTGAAATCGAGTAAGTTGACGTTATCGCCGCTCTCATCGAAGTAATATCCGCCCAAGATCCACTCTAAACGCCCATCAAACCCTGTGCCGAGGATTTGAATTTCCTGACTGAACTGCTCTTGCTGGAGATCGTCGAAGAACTGGGCAATCGTGATTGGCGATGCGTCACCGTCGCGCGCAAACTGGCTATCCAGATTGCGATATGCGGTAATTGACTTAAGCGTGATCGAGTCGGTGAGATCGATTTCCGCGGTCAGACTAAGGCCCCAGATGTCTGAGTCCGAGAAAGACGGAGCAGTTCCGAGATTGGTGTCCTGACCGACAATGAAGCGCTCGTCAAAGCAACCATCGACCGCCAGATTGACTGGATTGGCCCGGGTCGCACATGGGAAAGGAGGCTGGCCCTGAGGCACAGCCCCTGCGGCGAGATTGGCGAGCACATTATTGATGTCCACAAATGGAGGGGCCGCCAACGTATTGCCAAAGTTGATACCCAGAAGCGTGACCGGAGGGCCGTTTTCGCGTGCGTGGGTATAGTCGAATGCAAAGTCCAGCTTAACTGTATCGGATGGCTCGGCGCGAAGCGCAAAGCGACCAACAAAGCGGTTTGCATCACCAAGGTCTAGACCATCGAAGGGGCGCGCAACGTAACCGTCTTGGCCGAAATAGGCACCCGATGCACGAAAGGCTACCGCATCAGACAAAGGCACGTTCACGCTGCCTTTGAGCGCGACATAGTCATCGGTGCCATATGCAGCGCTGACCTTGCCCTCAAAGAAATCAGAAGGCGCTGCACTGGTGATCGAGATCGCACCCCCAATTGTATTGCGACCAAACAACGTGCCTTGTGGCCCGCGCAAGACCTCAATCCGCTCAAAATCGACGAGATCCAAAATGCCGCCGACTGAACGGGCGATGTAAACACCATCAACATAGACCCCCACACCGGGATCGACCGTTGGCACAAAGTCTTGTTGGCCGATGCCGCGAATGTAGATCGCTGCACTGTTCGAGGAGCCGCCAAAAGCGGGATTGTTCTGGAGTGTCAGGTTTGGCGTGATTGTCGCCAAAGAGTCAGTTGAGACCACACCACGCGCTTCAAGGCTTTCGGTCGAGAAAGCAGAAATTGCAATTGGCGTATCCTGAAGGTCTTCTTCGCGCTTACGCGCCGTCACGATGATGTTGCCTGTTAGCGCATCGGTTGTGGAGTTCGCCTGCTCTTCTTGCTCCTGCGCCATAGCAGATTGAGGCACGACAACGGCAGCAGCAGCGATAGCAATGCCCATAGCCGAACAGGTCTTAAGTCGATTGATGATTCTCATGGCAACTTCCCTCAGGTTATCTTTTGTTTTTTTAAGAGTGTTGGCCGCCCGGCTATTCGGAAAGCGCAGACCCTATGCTGCTGACGCAACCTTCGAGGCCATCCGGTTGCTCTTAAGGGACGGAATGACGCTTTTTCAGCTTGGCTAGCAGATGCCGATACGAACCAGGGTCAACCGCCTTGAGCCATTGCGTGAACCGGGTGAATGGCCCCAAGTTCAGACGCAAATCACGTAGCAACTCGTCAATGTGATGCATCGAAAACGGGATAATGTTGGTTCCACGGGAGTGTTTGCCATCGGTCCTTGCACGCATCCAAGCCAATCGCCGGTCGATCCATTCATTCTGCTCTGCATCAGAAGGCAATTGCTGACCTCCTTCGAGAAGGTCGGCGATCCATAGAGCCCCGATCTCACAGTTCAGCTGGCTGAAGAAACTTGAATTGTAACCATTGAATGCAAGGTTCTTGACGCCGACCGGGACCATCGATTTGTAGAGCCTGAAGTCCCCTCCGCCACCTTCGCCGCGGACCTGCGCATTCATATTTGAATCAAAGAAAGGCACCTCTTGGATCCAGCCCGTGCCCGCTACGATCGTGTCGACGGGCAAACGCTTGCCATTTTTGAGCACAGCGTGCTTGCCTTCGAGAGCGATAATCTCCGTGTTCTTCTCAACCCCAATCTTGCCCGCAAGCACGCCTTCATAGAAGCCATCAGTGACAAGACTCACGGTGCTGCGCGCGATGGTTTCGAGTTTCTTGTTCGGATGAAGCCCGATTTGCTTCAGCTTCAATTGCCAGCCAACGATGCCCTGCACCGTGCCAAGCATGCCATTACGGATCGGAAGGCCAAGCGGACTGTGCAAGAAGCGTTCAAAGCCCCTCACATTGATGTATCGAAACAACCCCTCGCCCATTCGCGTCAGAAATAAATGCTTAAAGTTGAGCACCTTGCCCACCATCTTTGGGATCTTCCAAATGAGGTTTCTGGCAATCACATTGACACTTTTGGCCTCACCCTTGATCGCATTGGCAACATCACACGAGCTCTTGCCATAGCCAATGACAAGCACATCCTTGCCCGCTGCGGCCGAGCGATCAGGGAACTCGCTGGTGTGGAAAATCTGGCCACCAGCCTGCTTGAACTCCTCCTGGCCAACATACTGCGGCACCATCGGTCTCGAAAAAATGCCATTGGCAACGATCAAATAATCGTAGGGTTGCTCAATCAATTTAGAAGCCCCGCCATTGGTAGCGACACTAAGAGCCCAAGTTCCATCAACGCCTTGGACCGCTGAAGTCACTTCGCACCCCAGCTTCACCCGGTCATCCAATCCAAAATGGCTGACATAGTCGGCCATGTATTTCTGGACCTGGTGACCTTCAGGCCATTCCGGGTAATCTTTAGGCATGGGCAGTTCGGACAGAAAGTATGTGTCGCCCGGGTTTTGTGTCGTCAGGCCGGGATAGCGCCGCGAGGCAGCCCAAACGCCGCCCACGTCAGGCTCTTTTTCAAAGACCGTTACGTCGTGCCCAAAGGCATCCAGAACACGTAGGCAAGAGATTCCAGCAAACCCTGCACCGATCACGGCAATTCGAAGGCGTTTTGCCTGCGTCATTCGATGGTTCCCCTCGAGCTATCATCTCGATGGGTAAGGGAGCGATGCCTGATGAAATATGCGGCAAGCGCAAGCGATGTCCGAATTCCGCCGCATCCAGTGTGCCCGATGCGCAACACCGCCAGCGCTTCTCATTCGCCAGCTTGCTTTCCCAATTTATTTTAGGTATGAAATGATTTTTGAGGAGATCTCAATGAAACACTTCTGCACGGCAGGCGATATCTTCGCCCAGATGCCTCCACCGGCTCGGTCACACGGGCCTTTACAGGCAAAAGCTGCGCGCAAATCTCGTTCAGTCGATGAAGCAAGAGAGGTCGTCTCCTCGGTATTCTGCGATCATCGGCTGGTACCAAACTCTAAAATGGCACGGCTCGGTTTCGAATTGAGGCATGCGCCATTTGGCAAAGGATCATCGCTCAATCTTCTGACTTACGGTGCTGATGTTCAAGTTGTTCCTGGAGAGATGCAGGAGGTCTTTAACGTCCAGCTCCAGATTTGGGGGTCTTCGCAGCTGACCCTTGGCAATAATGCCCGGGTGATAGAAACAGGGAGTGCCGGTGTGCTTTCTCCGGGTCAATTTGTCTCGATGGATTGGCAGACAGGGTCACAAATGCTGATCTATTCGGTGCGACGTCAGATGGTCGAAAAGGCGTTGCGCGAAATCTTTGGCATGGATATCGGATCACCGCTTTGCTTTAATCCTGAGTTTCATCTGTCACGCTCAAATGGCCAGTCATTCTTGCGAATGCTGACGATGCTGCGCGAAGATCTAGAGAGTAGCACCGACCCAATGGGTTGTGAGCAGTCAGCGGAACATTTCGAACAAAGCCTGATCTACGCGCTCTTGTTTAGCCATGATCACAATTACAGCACCGCGCTGCGCAAAGGCCTATCGAAGGCTGCTCCCGTGCACGTGAGTAAGGCTGAGCGCTTTATGCGTGAAAACTTGGCAGAGACGATTACCATTGAACAATTGGTAGATGTTTCGGACGTAAGTTCGCGCACCTTGTTTGCTGCCTTCAGCCGTTTCCGCGGGCAGTCTCCGATGCAGTATCTGCGCAATCTAAGGCTCGATGAAGCCCGCCGCATACTCCAGTCAGGGCAATCGACCAGCGTTACTGAGGCAGCCCTTGATGTCGGCCTTTCGCAGTTGGGACGTTTCTCAGTTGAATACCGTAAGCGGTTCGGGGAAAGCCCCTCCCAAACACTGCGCACGCACCACTAAAGCTCCTGCTCTCTAGCGGGCGTGGCAGTGTGGTTTGGGCTCAACCCAGACCTTGGAGTTGCGGCATGAGTGGATTGTGTCCTTCTGGTCCCATGGCACCGTATCCGCCATCTACCGGGGTGTCGCCGCCTGTCATATAGCTCGCATCATCTGACGCGACGAAGGCCACAACTGCAGCGACTTCTTCAGCATCCGCAACGCGCCCCATCAGGTTAAGCGGGCCTGAAACTTTGTCCGCATGTGCGCGGTTGTCTTCGGTGAGCCCTTCAAATGGATCTGACCAGATATGCCCAAGCGTTACCATGTTCACGCGGATCTTGTCGGCTGCATATTCAACCGCTTGCGTACGGGTCAGGTGCAGCAAAGTCGCTTTGGAGACGGGATAGGCCCAACGCTGAATATGGGGGAACCGTCCTGAGATCGAGCCAATGTTGACGATATTGCCGCCGCTTTTCATTAGATGAGGTCGCGCCTTCTCGCTCAAAATTGCGGCAGAGACTGCGTTGGTGTTGAGCGTATCAAGCCATGTCGCACGGTCCGTAGCTGCGCCATCATCTCCGTAAGAACAAGCATTGTTCACCACGATGTCGAGACCGCCGAAAGTCTCGACCGCAGCCGCGACTAGTGCATCAAGCTGTGCATCATCAGTGATGTCCGTTTGGACGAAACGCGCATTGTCGCCAAGTTCAGCTGCAATCGCATCGCCCTTGTCGGCGCTACGCGCAGCGATCACAACATTTGCGCCATCCCCAATAAGTTTGCGCGAAATAGCGGCTCCGATCGACGCCGCACCTCCGGTTACGATCGCGGTTTTCCCATTCAGTTCTGCCATGAGATGTCCTTTTTCGATTGCAGTTGGCAAAACGCCTCAACTGAGTTGAGAGCCCACCAGATATCCAGATCCACCGCCCAAGCCCGGACCAGGGTGAGTCGATGCACCAATATGAAATACGTTCTTCACCGGGGTCTTGTGACCGCGCAAGGATCGCAGCGGCCGCCAAAGCAGGAATTGGTCAAGCTCATTCACGCCGGAATAGGGATCGCCGCCAACAAGGTTGCAGTTCATCGCCTCTAAGTCCTGCGGCGAATAGACATTGCGACCAAGAATGAGGCCCGGGAGATACGGAATGTACTCGGCCAACTGAGCAATAATCCTGTCGGCGTAAGATTCGCGAACAGCTTCACTCCATCCATTAATGCAATCGATCTCGCCTGCTGCATCGCCTTTGAGATCGCGCGGGATTTCATGCAATTGCAACCACAAGGACCATTTGCCATCTGGCACTCGTGACGGGTCAACGGCAGGTTTCTGCGCAACGGCCAGAGTAGCCCTCGCTGGAAGGAGACCTGCCTTGACCTGCGCCAAAGACTGTGTGGTTTGCTCAATACTGTCATGCATGTGGAGCATGGCGACCTTGGCCAACTCGGGATCGCTCCATTGCGGCACGCCATCCAATGCAAGATGGATAATCATATTGCCACGCCCATAGCGGTAGACTCTGGCTTGCTCCCTCACCTTGACGGGCACTTGGCTTTCAGGCAGCAGCCCGTTCTCACCATAGAGGCGCTGTGGCACCACATTGCATATGACACCGCGTGCGCATTCAATGGTCTCGCCACCGGTTAGCTTGACCCCGCTCGCACGCGAACCACTCATCATAATTTCAGCAACATCCGCCCCCGTACGCACGTCGCCGCCACGAGCCGTGATTAGTCCTTCGAAGGCACGCACCATATTAGCGCTTTCACCTCTTACGACTGGCATTCCCGCCGCTTCGAGTGCGAAGGTGAACACCCGCGCCATGTAAGATGACATTGTGCCATCCGGGTCCATTCCGGCATGCAACACCCAAGGCGTAAAAGTGGCGCGTGCCTCCTCGCTTTGGAATTGTGAGGCCCAAGTGCGTGCAGTGCGCGAGGCATGGCCGAAGAAAGACAGAAGGTGATCGAGACCGGATTTCCAAACCTCAGTGCCTAGCAGTTTAACAACCTGCCAACTGAGCAACTCGTTTCCGAGCAGTCCAAAACTAAGATGGGCATTCGCGCCGAAGTCATCCATATCGGCGTTGAAACGGTCACCGTCCCCTTCGGCAAGCGCGTTCAAAGCCTCAACATTAGCAGCACGGTCAGTCTTCAGAATGAAGCTACGACCGTCGGCGAATACCGTGCCGCAAGGATGGGTCGTATTGCAAAACTCAAGCCCATGTTGACCAAGCTCCTCGCCCAGCTCAGCAAAGGCAGCACCTGCAATAAACTCAGGATAAAACCCGCTCATCAAATCATGCTTGAAGCCTGGTAAAGTCACTTCACCGGTTTTGATGCAGCCGCCCGCAGTATCCTCGCGTTCCAGCACAAGCACCGAGAGACCTTTTCGCGCGAGAACGGCGGCGCAAACAAGCGAATTCATTCCACTGCCAACGATGATGTAATCTGGTTTTGCCACAAGCGATCCCTACTCAAATCCGCTCAAGGCATAAAAACCCAAGGTTGTCCGATCGAAAAGAGCAGACCAAATTTGCCTGCACTTGGCGCATAAAGGCTGCAGATTTTGGCCAAACTGATGTTGTCTTAGCTCACAATGCCACCGATCACGCAGCTCATTTGCTGCCCGCGCGACGGCGCGCAGAAAAACTAAACCGTTACTGATCGGAGTTTATCGATGCCCATCACTCACCGCACCAAGATGCTGATCATCGGTTCAGGCCCTGCTGGCTATTCCGCCGCGATTTATGCTGCGCGCGCCATGCTCGAGCCGATTGTTGTTCAAGGCCTGCAACCCGGTGGCCAGCTAACTATCACGACGGACGTTGAGAACTACCCCGGCTACCGCGAAGTGGTGCAGGGTCCGTGGATGATGGAAGAGATGAAGGCGCAGGCCGAACATGTCGGTACGCGCATGATGTATGACATCATCACCGAGGTTGATCTCGACAACGGTTCCCCTTTCCGCGCGGTTGCCGATAGCGGCGATGAGTTCATGGCCGACACAATCGTCATCGCCACTGGTGCGCAGGCCAAATGGCTGGGCGTGCCGGGGGAAGAGGCTCTGGGCGGCAAAGGCGTATCGGCCTGTGCGACCTGCGATGGCTTCTTCTACCGCGGTAAGAAGGTCGCGGTTATCGGAGGCGGAAACACAGCCGTTGAGGAAGCGCTCTACCTCACCAACCATTCGGACGATGTGACCTTGATCCACCGCCGCGATGAGCTGCGGGCGGAGAAGATCCTGCAACAGCGCGTGTTCAGATCGGACAAGATCAGCACGCTTTGGAACAAGGCCGTCGAGAGCTTCGAGGCGGGCGAAGACGGTTCGCTTGGCCGCCTGAACCTGCGCGACACTGTCACCGGGGAAAGCTCAACCTTGGAAGTTAACGGAGCCTTCGTTGCCATCGGTCACGACCCAGCAACCGAACTGTTTGAAGGCAAGCTGCCGATGCACTCAGGCAAGTACCTCGCGGTCGAGCCCGGCACGCCCAAGACCGCAATTCCCGGCGTCTTTGCAGCAGGCGATGTCACCGACCACGTCTATCGCCAAGCTGTCACGGCGGCCGGCATGGGCTGTATGGCAGCCCTTGATGCAGAGCGCTTCCTTGCCGAACTCGAGGACGCACGCGAAGCGGTTGATTTGGATAGAAGTCTTTGATAGGTCGAAACTTCTAATCGCGAGAGTACGACATGACCGGAACTGTGTCGCTAGCCGAATGTCTGGTATACGATCGCTCGAGACCAAAAGCTGGCCTTCTGCAATCGGCCCAACACTTGACATTATTCAACGCACCGAAAGCAGTCGACTAAAGATCTCGCAACTGCCTTTTGCGGGTACAAACACCCGCGTCTTGTACTGAATGATCTCGGTGAAGCAGCCGAGGCTCTTGAGCCACTCAAGCTGCGACCCGAGCTCTCCGCAGATTTCGATCCGCTGCTCGCCGGCCACGAGCGAGCGCTTAATGGTCATCGGAAACGGTTGCTCGACGTTGATCGGCTTGCCCTGCTTAATCGCAGATAGGATCGCCTCCGGCGTCAGCTTGAACCCGGCCTCGACCCCGAAAGTCTTCAGCAACCCCGGAAGATCGGCATCGTCGACGATCCGTCCAAGCCAGCTATGCCCGGCCCCATCGACGATCCTGTGGACCGCAAGCCGGTCCTTGGGCAGCGAGGACCAGATCGGAAGCAGCAACCCGGTCGCGAGATAAACCGTCTCTGTCCGCGCCTGGCTCGCGGCGTCTTTGGCCTCGGACTCCCAAAGCCTGATAAAGTTGTCTTCGCTGCAGGGCTGCCATGCGCTTTCTTCCATATCGGCCAGGAGCCGGTACTGACGACGCGTTGGTCGGGTGAGCAGCACGCGCGGCACCACTGAGCCATCATCCTCCATGAAGCTGCGTGCGTCTTCGGCGAGCGCCACGCGCTTGCTCTTGGCATTGAGCAAAAGGCGTGGGTTATTCGCCCATTCGCGCATTGCGAGCACACGCGTGAGCGGCATCGGCTTCACCTTGCTGCTTAGCGAGAGTGTGAGGAGGTGCGAGGTCGCTCCAGTGCGTTCGTCAGTGCGGAGAATGTGGTCATCCTCGACGTTTGCAGCATCAACCTGAACAGTCTCTACGCCGACATCAAGCGTGCCGGCCTCGCGCGCAGCGGCGACCCGCGCTTCCACCAGCCCCAGAAACTCGTCGAAAATCGCATTCTGCGTGCCAATCGGCAGCGCCAGGATGCGGTTGAGCCAGCGCTGGATCGGCGGCAGGTCGTCAACCAGCACCCCGCCCTCGCTTGTGAGTTTGAGCCCCGAGCGCTCCTCGAAATCAGCCAGCGTCGTGCTTGCGAGCTTGCCGCTGCTCAGCAGATGAAACCAGGTGACGAGCGCGGCCTTGGCGTATTCGCTTTCGAGATTGTCGGCGGGATCGAACAGGTTCTGACCGCCAGTCTGGCGCTGCCCGCGCGTCAGCGCGCCCAGACTATCGAGGCGGCGCGCAATCGTGCTGGTGAACCGCAGCTCGCCTTTGCAGTCCGTGGTGACCGGGCGGAAGAGCGGCGTTGCTGCCTGATGGGTTCTATGCGTGCGGCCAAGCCCTTGGATCGCGCGGTCAGCGCGCCAGCCCGGCTCGAGCAAGAAATGCACCCGGCGCTGCTGGTTCTGGGCGTCGAGGCTAGCATGGTAAGAACGCCCGGTGCCGCCCGCATCGCTGAAGATGAGAACGCGCTTGCGGCCATCCATAAACTGCTCGGTCTCCGACTGGTTGGTGCGCTTCGAGCGGCTTTCGAGTCTTTGCGAACCATCCGATTGCGGCACAAGCCGCTTGGTGCGCCCGGTCACCTCGGCAATGCGGTCGGGACCATAGTGCTCGATCAGCCCGTCAAGCGCTGGCTTGATCGGCGGCATGGCGCAAAGCTGCTCAATGAGTCTGGCACGGCTTTCGAGCGCCACCTGGTTGTGGACCGGTCGGCCATCCTCGTCGAACATCGGCATCGAACGCTCCTTGCCGGTGTCATCTACGAAGGCCTGCATCTGCTGGGTCGGAAAGGCGCGCTCAAGATAGTCGATGACGTTTTCGCGAGGGGAGAGATCGATTTCGAGATGCGCGCGCTCTTCTGGTGACAGCGCATCGAGGCGGCGGTCGAGAATGCTCTCGGCAGTTGAGACCAGCTGGATCACCACTGAGGCGTCTTCGGCCAGATGCGCATCGACCGCGGCAATCAGGCTCGGCAGCTTCATCGACAGCAGGACCTGATTGAAGAAGCGCTGCTTGCAGCTTTCAAACCGCGAGCGCGCCGCGGCCTTCGCGCCAGAATTGAGCGTCTCACCATCCACATCGTCGACCACACCGGTCGCTTCGAGAGCAGCCTCCATGTTCTGATGAATGATCGCCCATGCATCGGCATAGGCGTCGTAGATGGCAATTTGTTCAGGGCTTAGTTCGTGCCTGAGTATATCGTATTCGACTCCGGCAAAGCTCAGCGCACGCGCCTGGTAGAGGCCAAGAGTCTTGAGATCGCGCGAGACCACTTCCATCGCTGCGATCCCGCCTCCCCTAATCTGCCCAATGAAATCCTCGCGGCTCGCAAAGCCGGTTTCGGGACCCCACAGGCCCAGACGGACCGCGTAGGCGAGATTGTTCACATCAGACGCTCCGGTCGCCGAGGCGTAGAGGACCCTCGCCTTGGGCAGGTGGTTCTGGAGGAGCACGCCGGCGATCCCCTGCTGCGAGCCGCCTTGTTTGCCGCGCATGCCCTCGCCGCCCGCGGCGCCGCCCATCTCATGGCTTTCATCAAAGGCGATCACGCCTTCAAAGTCCTCGCCTGCCCAAGCGAGCAGTTGACCGAGGCGGGTAGCGTCCTGCCTCTGACTGCGGAGGGTGGGATAGGTGACGAACAGGATGCCTTCCTTGAACGGCACTGGCTGATCGATCTTCCAGTTCGAGAGCGGCTGAATATCGGCGGGCAATCCGCCGAGCGCCTGCCAGTCGCGGCGCGCGTCTTCGAGCAGGCTTTCATTCTTCGAGACCCAGATTGCGCGGCGGCAACCGGCCAGCCAGGAATCGAGAATGCAGCCTGCGATCTGCCTTCCCTTGCCCGCCCCGGTGCCATCGCCGAGAAAGTATCCCTTGCGATGGGTCGCGCCATCCTCGGCGAGCGTGAGGGCGACGCCCTCTTCGCAGGGCTTGAAGCGACCGGGCAAGAATTGCTGCCAAGCGCTCCCGGCATAGATCACCGTCTCGAGCTGCGCTTCGGAGAGCGCTTCGCCATTGACAAGGCGCTCGGGCAGGTTCGGAATGTAGTCCGGGATCGGCGCTGGAATGGAACCCATCGCAGCCGATTCCACCAAAGATGTGGGATGCTCAGCTGCGTCGACAATATCAATCCGGCTCGGGCGGTAAGGCAGATAGACACCGGCCTGTCTGCCTAGCGCGCGCGGCGTCTGGAGCGTTTTGTACACGAGCGCTGCGACCTTAGAGGATTTGTTGTCTGGCTTGGCCCTCCCGGGCCTAGGGGTACGCTGTTTGGCAGAGCGGACCGTTTTAAATAGCGAGTTGCTGGGTCTGCGCAGAGCAGCGACAGGCGGCGGAGCTGGCCTCGCTCCTTGCACTCTGGGAGCAATGGCGACCGCCTCGCAGAGTTCGACAACCGTGTCGCGGCAGATTACGAAGGGCCTGATATTGCCGGGGCGTTTGTCGATCGCATACAGCCGCACCGCCACGCTCGTGCCCTGCTTGCGATAGCAGGAAGCGAGCCGACACGAAGTGACCACCGAGCAGCCGGTCAAGGTCTCGTCGTAGATCGCCATCATCTTGGCCGACGTGGTGAACCCGTCGGGCATGATAGCGACGATGCGTGCGCCCGGCGCAGCCTTGGCAATCGCCGAGCGCAGATGCCGCACGGCTGCCTGCGGATCGCTGCCTCTTCCTTGCGAGCGAGCAAAGGGCGGGTTCATCAGAATGAGGCTGGGTCTGAGCGTTGGTGGCAAAATCGAGGTCAGCATGGCGCCGTCGTGGTCGGTGAGTGCCGCTTCAGGGAACAGCGCGATCAGCTTGTCGCGGCGCTTGGGATCGATCTCGTTGAGATGCAGCGCGGCGACCGGCGGCAGCATGGCCGCGAGCATTCCGTGCCCTGCGCTTGGCTCAAGCACCACATCCTTGGCGCGCGGCTGCGCAACTTGGACCATCAGCGCCGCCAAATCGGCCGGTGTCGAGAATTGCTGCCAGCGGATCTGGTCTTCGCTGCGCACGGTCTGGGTTGGAAGGGCTTCGGCAAGCTTGGAGATGCGTGCGATGTCGTCGCGCGTGCGAGGAGCTGGACTGTCCATCAGGTGCCGCACCAACCCCGCTTCCATAAGGTCATAGGCGTCACGCTGGGACCACTTGCCATCGGCGGCATCGCCGGACGCATTGTCTCGAACAAAGCGGGCTTGTCGAGTGTATGAGAGGCGATGCGTCCGGCGATGGTGCCGATGGCGTCGTTTAGGCTGATGCGAATGGGAGTGAAGAGATCGTTCATGGCGCTGCTCCTGCGATTGGACACAGCACCCCCTCCCCCTTCTCTTTTCAGGAGGTCAGGTACGCTCGGGCAGCCGCAGGAGAGGGCTTATGCGGAGCGAACGTCTGGCGGCTAAGAGTGAGCAGTGCAAAACAGCGCTTGTTCACGCATGCTCGCTTGGCTAGCATGAGGTCGCGATATCTAAACCACGCCGAAAGGTGTGGTGATGAAGAAATTGATTTTGACCGCGCTGGTCGCTCTCTCCAGTCAGGTGGCGGCAGCGCAGGAAGCAAGGCTTGAGCAGTTTACGCTGCGAGAGCCTGTATCTTTCCGTTTGCTGATTCCCGGACGAGAGCCGGGGCCTATTGAAAGTCCGACGTTCTCGGACGTTCAACCTCCATCCTCCAGTAATCCACTCGAAAACACATCCATCGACTTAGGCACGCCATCTGTTCGCCCCTATGTTCCAGCCTGGATGCGAGGAGGACGATCAGTATTCGAGACGAGGAGACCGGCCCAATCGGCCCGCGCCGCCGATCCTGATTGTCTGACGCATGGCTACTTCCTGCGGCTCAATATCTCCGCAGAAGCGCAAGCACGTCGGCGCCTGTATTTCGATCACATTCTTACAGCCGCGTGCGAGGCGCGCGTCCCGGTTCGCTTATTCGACGCTCTGGTATCGCAGGAAAGCCGGTATCGACCCTTTGCCAGAAGCCATGCTGGTGCGATGGGCATGGCACAGCTGATGCCCGGAACAGCGCGATATCTCGATGTGTCTGACCCGTGGGACCCACTGGAGAACCTGCGCGGAGGGGCGCGATATCTGCGTGAGCAGCTCGACCGCTATGGCTCCTGGGATCTCGCTCTTGCCGCCTACAATGCTGGTCCGGGGCGGGTCAACAAATATGGCGGCATTCCGCCCTTCCGTGAAACCCGAAACTACGTCCGAGCGATACTCGCTAGCCTCAGAGGCACGAACTTTCGTTCTGAAGGGCCAAGGCCACGCGAACTCCGAAATCCTTTTCGGAGGGTCAAACTTGTAAGCTTTCCCATTCCACCAGATATCCCGGAGTAGTGGCGGCATCGAGGCTGACACGTTGCAGCGGCTTTCGACCCAATTGCGGCCGCGCCCAATCACCTCAAGTGCGCCGTCACGGAACTGTTCGTTCTGAGCTCTTCATCTTTGGTCTACTGAACATCGTATCTCAACTTGCGAGCACCAAGGAGATTTCGCATGCGCCGTTTCGTTCTGCTCATTATGATTATGACCTTGGTGCCGCTTTCAGCTTTGAAAGCCGAGACAGCCGATGAGTTTGATCCGAGTGGATTCTGGACTGGTGCGATACTGAAGGATGGCTCCGTCTTGCCAGTCGAAATCCAGATTGATGCAACGCAAGGCGGCTATCAGGCAACATCTCGATTTCCCGATTGGTACTTCTATTTTCCATCGCGCCCCGAGACTGTCCGGCTTACACCGGACGGATTGGTGATTGAAGATCTCTTGGCGGGCGATGCAGTGATGGAACTCGAGCCGAGATTTGAGCAGTTGATAGGTGCTGTCGGCGATGACGGTCGGCGTATCCATCTCAAGCGATCTCCTGCTCCACCCAAACCGCTCATTCAGTCGACCCCGACGAGTTTCCGATCAAAAGATGGGACTCTGATTTCTGGTACGATCACTCTGCCGCAATTCGGGGGACAAACAGCTGGAATTGTCATGGTTCGCGGGCGCGGCTGTGTGGTAGGGCTCAATGGAAAAGCGCGTTTCTTCGCGCAATACGGCATCGCAGTTCTCACTTATGACAAACGCGGCGCTGGCAAATCTGAGGGCAATTGCGAGACTTTCACCTTTGGACAACTTACTGACGATGCGATCGCGGCTCATGCGCATCTCGCATCACAATCCAAGGTGGACAATCAGCGGGTCGGGTTTATGGGCGAATCCGCAGGCGCTTGGACGATCCAGGCGGCAACCGAAAAGCTAAAGCAAAATCCTAATGCCTCGCAAGCTGCTTTCCTTGTCACGTGGATTGGGCCTTCGACCTCGATTATTCAGCAACAAATCAGTTCTGCTGCGACCTATGGCGAATCTATTGGTCTTTCTAAAGAGCGACAGAGACTCCTCTCTGAAGTATCGCAGATTATCGCCGACTCTTCGCTCTCAGACGACGATGCATTTGCGAAGCTCGATGCCATCAGAAGCCTTGCCGAGGCTGAGGGGTGGCTAAACGAAGGGTTTGGCCCGGACGATATTCCTCGTGCGAGGGACGAAATGTCGAACCTTTGGCTGCGGCGTTTCGAGTATGATCCAGCAGACTTTCTGGGGAGCCTCGGCTCCCTGCCATACCTCGCAGTGTTCGGTGCAAAAGACCCCATAGTCCCACTAGCGGAAAACATCGAAGCGCTTCGAGACGCAGGAACAGACGTAGAGATCGTCGTACTCGAAGAAAGCGGTCACGGATATGATTTTGACGAAAGTGAGCTGGAGCTACCAAGCGGTCGGGCGTTCTGGCTGTTCGAGGGACCAGATACCGGTTTCACAACAAGCACGCTCGAGTTCTTGAGAGCGAGGGGTTTTGTATAGCAGTAGCATCATTTGAAGACAGAGGACTTGGGATGCTAAAAAACTGAGCGCCGCGAAGAGATCGAGTGGCGCTGAGCGCTGCACCACCTGTCCGCTCCCACCCCTACAATTGCAGTCATTGAGCCATGGCTGAAGGTGGGCCGAATGCTGATTGTCCGCTCTCGGCGGTTCAGAGGTCTAAAGCGGTCATTCCGCTATCGACCCATTATCAGACATTGCCTTTCTCTGGCCGATTGATAGCTTTGCGCAATGGAAAGCATTCGCCAAACACTCGACTTTATCGGAGGACCGGGCACCCTCTGGATACTTGCCGGCGTGTATTTCGGGAGCGTCATCCTTGAACGCCTCTGGGCAATCTGGGGCAACCCAAACTACGACAACGCCGATGCGCTGTGTTCGATCGGCCTTAATCTCATCTCCAGCGTCCTGAATCTTGTCATCGCGATATTGATCCCCTTGGCGCTGTATGTGCTCGCATTCGATCAATTAAGGCTGGTGGATAATATGGCGCTTTGGCTTGCGATCCCGCTGGCGTTTGTTCTCCACGAATTGGCCTACTACTGGGACCACCGGCTTGGTCATCGGGTGGGTATCCTATGGGCTTTTCACGCGATCCATCATTCCTCGAACGAATTCAATCATTCGACCGCCGCAAGAGGCTTCTTTCTTGATGGCCAATTGAAAGCAATCTTCGCACTTCCGGCCGCCTTCTTCGGCGTCGATCCGGTCGTTTACATCGCGGTCAGCGTGCTCACGAACTCGTTCGGAATTTGGAACCACGCGAGCTATGTCCCGCGCCTCGGTTGGCTCGACCGCGTTCTGATGACCCCGAAAATGCATAAAGTGCACCACGCAAACCAACCGCAGTATATTGATCGAAACTACAGCCAGGTCACACTGCTATTTGACCGACTGTTCGGAAGTGTTGCTCACATAGTAGAGGAACCAGACCCCGGCTTGGTCAAGCGGGTGTATGACAACAATCCGCTTACCGCGCAGTTCGCTGGACTTCGCCAACTCAAAGATCGCATGAACACCGCAGAGCGCTGGCAAGACAAACTTGCTTATCTGTGGCGACCACCGGAATGGTCGCATGATGGTGTATGTCGTTCAGATTGTCCCAAGTATGCGGGAATGAAACCAGCCTAAATGATGGCGCGGCACTCAAGTCCGCTATCCACCCACTTCTAGGCGTCGGCATTCGTACTCACGTGGCAAAGAGTCAGTCTGAGCCTCACAGAAAACTTCGGGTATTCGAGACTGGCCTGCATTGGATAAGAACGACAATCGGGCGATACCTCTTTTTGTCGGTCAGGCGCGCTCGCACAGCCGCTCGTTCATCGCTGCCCAGTCCTTGAAGGGCTGCGGATAGCGAGTTTTGATCGTGAGGTCTGACCGACGATAGGCGGCTTTCGCTTTCCGCGCGGCAATTCGCCCTGCCCTGTCATGGTCAGGCGCCAGGATCAGGTGATCGAGATAGTCGGGTAGTCGCAGCAAGGGCAGTCGTTCTCCGCCCAGCGCGGCCCAGCAAGGGATACCGGTCAATTTCGTAAACGCGGCGGCGTCTTCAAACCCTTCCGCAAGGGCCATCCTTCTGGCTGATCGCCCTGCCCGCCAGGCTGCCCTCCCTGGCTGACCTAGCAGCCTTTTTGTCGTGCAGAGTGCTGTTTCGGGATCAAGGAAAATGCGCTGAATGGCTTTGAGTTCGAGTCTCTCCCGTAGTGCCACCAGCAGCGCTGGCAAATAGCGCGTGCGCGGTTTGGGTCCTAGCGGACAACGAGGATGGAAGCGAACGTCGGGCAGGTCGATCGAAAGGTGGCGTCTGGCGAGATATTGGGCACCCAATGTGCCCACAATCGGTTTACCGCTTTCCCAAAGGCGGAGCGGGTTGCCGCGAGGCTGAGGGGAATAGCTGTTCGACGTCGGGACATGAGGATGACCACCCGCAGGCAAGCGCGCAATCTCTCGCAGTACATCTTTGGGCTCACAACCAGCAAAGCAATGAACCAGAATACCTTTGTGGCCTTGCCGGATCGACAAAGACGGTTGGCGATCATTATGTGCGGGACAATGGCACAATGCGTAGCCGCGGTGCCATTTGCCGCCTAGAGCGACTACGAGGCTGATGGTGTTCTGGGTCGGGCGCAGCGCGACATACATAGGCCACTCCTTTCATTGCCCTTTCCTTCCCCCTCTTCTTTTCGTCTCGGCCCTTCTTGTTGGTCGTGGCAGATTTATGCAACGTCAATTGCTCGCCGACCACTACGCATGATTGTGCCGAAGCCGATCAGACTGCGCAGGCTAGAAGGCGTCTCGGTCGTATTGCCAGCGACCGTTCTGCAAGCTGCTCAAATACTCTAAACACGATGAGCGATGGGCGACCGCCGATGGGACCTAGATTGCTAGGCTCGCGAGCGCGTCTCTGGCAGCCTTTGCGGTTAGATGGCCATAATGCCGCTCGATCATCGCTACAGACGTGTCGGCCAATTGGGCAACCGTCAGCAGTGGTACGCCAGCCACAACAAGATCAGTCAGAACGCAATGTCGAAGGACATATGCCGTAGTGGCCGATGGTAGGTTGGCGAGTGCGCGAGCTTCCTGGATTGGTTTCTGCCACATTTTTCGGCTCCATTGATGCCCATTCGCTGTCACGAAGAGCCACGCTTCGGGGAGCTTCCCTCGTGCCTGGTTGGTAAGGAACCCACAGATATTATCTGGCAGGGCCAATTGCCTTGGCCTCCCGCTCTTATCAGAGCCGATGGTCAACGTGCCCATACGTTCGTCAAAATCACGCGTCTTCAGATTTGCGAGCGCGCCTGGACGCAAGGGCAGCATGCACATGGCACGGAAAAAGGCCTGGGCATCTGGCCTCATCACGTCGAGCATACGCTGACGCTCTTGCCGATCGAGATACACAGTACGCCTGCTGTCAGCTCCAACGATCGGTTTGAGCGCCTCCTGCCAAGCCGCGTCGGTGCCCGGTGGCCCATCGACCTTCACTCTCTTGAGAGCCGCCCTCAAAGGCACCATGGCGCGATTGATCGTCGACGCCTTGCCGGTGAGCCGCCCTCGCCAATCCTCCAAGTGGTGTCTACGCAGCTTGTCGAGCTTCACGTCGGCAATCGGATCATCGTAAACAAGCCTACTAAGTGTCGCCCGATCGTTTCCTTTTGCCCGATATGCGCGACAAGCATCGGCCACGGTTTCAAGCTCGATCTCTCGACAGCCGCCGCTTTCAATCTCAGCAGCAAATGCCTCTGCCGCCAACTTGGCGGCGGCGAACCGCTCACTTCCTGATAGGTCGCCGAAATCGCCAAGCGACTTATCACGGTACTTGCAGCTTTCCTCGTCGCGTACGCGCGCCACCCAAGTTCCCGCGCCATCTTTCGCGGGCGGGCGATAGCCAACAAAGCAGCCCTGTCGAAGCCGCTGCCAGTGTGGGCGCTTGCCGGGATTGGGTTTGAGCTTCTCTCTAGCGCCAACTTTACTGAGGTTCATAATGTCTCGGATTTCAAGCGTGTCTAATTTGTGTCTAATATATTGGGAAACAAACGGCGACAAGCTGAAAGGGTGGGTTTCGCAAATTCAATAGGTTATTTGTTTCACAGTGTTTCACGAAGCACCAAATACCCCTAAAATCCACCCTTCACACGGGTGGGGTCGCAAGTTCAATCCTTGCCGCGCCCACCATCTTTTCAGCCACGACGATTCGCTGCGCTTATGTCTCCGAAGGGCGGCCTGAACGGTCGGCGAGCTTGCGAACCCTTCGAGTTCGGGCCCCCACCCCTCGAATGGAAGTCGCTAAACTATTGGACCAGTTCGCTTTGCAACTCATAACCACGTCAGGGTAAGTTTTGCCCTACAAGTAAATGGCTAATCCGATGCTCCGGATGGGCGCTTCATTATACCTGTTTGAAGCAAATCACGC